>MNYE01000101.1 GCA_001873005.1 Dehalococcoidia bacterium CG2_30_46_9 | reverse complement strand
TCTTCCTCCTTATATCGTTTGTATACCCGCCGACTTTGCCGGTAACTTACCCCCATCACCTCCGCTGCCTCCTTGATCGTCATTGCCTTCTCCCTTACTCTGGTCATCATGACCAGGCGAGTGCGTTCCCTCTGACTCATGGCTAAAGCTCCTCCTTCCATTTTGACACCTCCTTTCGAGATGCCTATTCTTTAACACTTTTTTCGGAAAGAGGACATTTCTATCGAGTTTTCTAGAGGACATTATCAAAGAGTTTCAACACCTCTTTAAATGCCAGATTGACAGGAAATGAGGAAAGATGTATATTATCTCTGTAAGGAGGTACTTGAAGATGCCAGAAGTAGAAGTCGGCAAAGTAACGGAATTTTTTGCTAAACCCGTAGTCGCTGGTGTTGAGCTAAGTAGCACCTTGAAAGTAGGCGACAAAATCCACATCAAGGGCAACACCACAGACATGGAACTCACTGTGGAGTCCATGCAGATTGATCGGATTGATATTGCCGAAGGAAAGCCCGACGATATTGTGGGCATAAAGGTGTCTGACAGAGTAAGGCGAGGCGACAAAGTTTATAGAAAGGATTAGACCCTTCGCTGTCGCTCAGGGCAGGGTTTTAAGCAGATTTGCCATTTCGATAGCGCTTACCGCAGCAGCAAAGCCTTTATTGCCTTCTTTGCTACCAGCTCTCTGGATAGCTTGTTCTAAGGTATCGGCAGTAATTATACCCTGTATCACGGGCAAGGCAGTATCCAAGTTTATCCTACCCAGCCCACGATTCACTTCAGAAGCTACATACTCAAAATGGGGAGTGCCACCACGAATTACAGCACCAAGACATATTATGGCATTATATTTGCCACTTCGTGCCAATTTTTGCGCTACTAAAGGGATTTCCAAACATCCTGGTGTCCAGGCGGTATCAATGTCCTTTTCTTCAACTCCATGACGCAATAAGGCGTCTTTTGCCCCCTCGAGCAACCTTGTTGTTATTAGGTCATTAAAGCGGGAAACAACTACAGCGAATTTGAGACCTTTACCTAGTAATAAACCTTCATAATGTTCAGCCATATATTCCTCCCCAAAATCAAAAGTCAAAAATCAAACATCAAGATTACAGATCAACCCTGAAACAAGTTCAGGGCAAATATTCAATTCCTAACTTTTTGCATTTTGCATTTTTATTTTTGATTTCTCAAAGAGTTGGCTGGGAAGCAGATGCCCCAGTTTTTTTTGCTTGGTTTCCAAATAATGAATGTCATAAGGATTCGGGGGGACTATTAAAGGTACAGTCTCTACTATTTTGAGTCCGTAGCTTTCTAGTCCAACTACTTTCTTAGGATTATTAGTAAGCAATCTAATATTATGTAGACCTATGTCAGCCAAAATCTGGGCGCCTATTCCGTAATCTCTCAAATCTGGGGCAAACCCCAAAGCTACATTAGCTTCCACAGTATCCATACCTCGATCCTGGAGAGCATAAGCCCGAATCTTATTATGGAACCCGATACCCCTTCCTTCCTGCCTCATATAAAGGAAAACCCCGCTGCCTTCCTCAGCTATCTTTTGCATTGCCAAACTAATTTGATCGCCACAATCGCATCTCAAGCTGCGAAAAACATCTCCGGTAAGACATTCACTGTGAACACGCACCAGCACTGGTGTGTCACCTGATATGTCACCCCTAATTAAGGCGACATGCTCATCAGTATCTACGATGCTCTTATAAGCCATGACGACAAATTCACCATACCTGGTAGGAAGCTTAGCCTCGGCTACCCTTTGCACTAATTTTTCATGTCGGCGACGATAAGCGATCAACTCAACAATGCTTATGATCTTTATTCCAAATCTATCGGCCATAGCTTCAAGTTGCGGTAAACGTGCCATAGTGCCATTTTCGTCCATAATCTCGCATATGATACCAGCGGGATAAAGCCCGGCTGCTCTAGTCAAATCAACAATAGCTTCAGTATGCCCTGCTCTCACTAATACCCCACCTTCCCTGGCTCGGATAGGGAAGACATGACCAGGACGAACCAAATCCTCTGGTTTTGTATCGGGGTTGAGTACTGTTTTTATAGTTTGTGCTCGGTCAAAGGCAGAAATACCGGTTGCCACTTTATCCCTTGCCTCAATGGAGACCGTGAAGGCTGTGGTATATCGTGAAGTATTATTCTGAACCATCAGTGGTATCTCCAACTCGTTGAGCCTTTGCCCAATGATAGGAAGGCAGATAAGCCCCCTGGCATGCTTAGCCATGAAATTTATAGCCTCTGGGGTAACTTTCTCCGCAGCAGTTGCCAGGTCTCCTTCATTTTCACGAGACTCGTCATCAACAATTATGATGAGCTTTCCTGCTTTTATATCCTCAATTGCCTCTGGAATAGTAGCAAACATCTATGATTCCTCCTCTTTAGTCAGTAGTCATAAGTCGTTAGTCCCTCCCCTCCCCCGCCGACTGCTGACTGGTGACTATTGACTAATTTAACCAGCCCTTCCACATACTTAGCGATAATGTCTGCCTCTAAATTGACTATGTCGCCGGGATTTTTCTCCCCTAAGGTAGTATGCTCCAAAGTATAATCTATTAGAGATACAGAAAAAGAAAAGTCATTGAAATAGGTAATAGTAAGGCTAACCCCTTCAACAGCGATGAATCCCTTACTGACTATATAGGGCATTAGTTTGGCTGGCGCTGAAATTCTCATAATGCGGGCATTCTCTTCTGTGGTCACACTCATCACCTCGCCTGTGTCATCAACATGTCCCAATACTAAATGACCACCAAGGCGCCCCCCTACCAGCAATGCCCTTTCCAAATTTACTTTATCTCCATAATGAAGTCTAGCAAGATTGGAGCGACGTAACGTTTCAGGCATAGTACCAACGCTGAAGCCATGACTGCTCAAAGACAGAACTGTAAGACAAACCCCATTAACAGCTATGCTGTCACTTACATTTGTCCCTTCAAGAATCTTGCCGGCCTCAATAATTATATCCGGGCTCGTTCCTCTAACTATGCCTATCTCCTCAACTATACCTGTGAACATACCAACCCAAATCAAAAATTAAAAAGCAAACATCAAAAATTTAACTTTTGCATTTTTCATTTTGCATTTTGATGTTCCATCTTACCCTTTTCCATGTATCCGCTAACTAACATATTATCACCAAACCTCTCAGTGCTAACCCTGTTAAGATGCCAAGCCTCAGAGATGTTGTTTATTCCACATCCTTGAACGGCAGTCTTAGCTTCCTCTCCACCAATAATAATTGGCGAAATGAAAACTACGACTTTATCTACCAAATGGTGATCAAAAAATGAACCAAGAAGCTTGCTCCCGCCTTCTACCAAGATACTAACAATTTCTCGTTTACCCAAGATCTTTAATATCTCCTCAATATCCACCAACCCCTCTCTCCCCGGCAATTCCAACACCTCGGCACCAGTTTGCATTAATGTCCTCTTCTTTTCACTTTCCAAAGGTTCGACCACAGCAAGCACAACCTTTCCCGGTGGCTGGAAAATATGGCAATTAAGTGGTATCCTTCCTTTGCTGTCAACAACCAGCCGTAATGGCTGCTTCTTCTTCATTCCGCCCTTACCACTACAACCCCTGGCGGTAAGGTGAGGATTGTCTATGATGACAGTGTTTATCCCCACCATTATGGCGTCTACTGTGTGACGCAGAAGATGAGCATACCTTCTTGCCTCCTCATTGGTTATCCACTTTGAGTTACCAGTTTTAGTAGCTATCTTACCATCAAGGCTCATGGCAAATTTGGCGATAACAAATGGTAAACGCGTAGTAATATACTTGATGTAGGCTTCGTTTATTTCATAAGCCTCTTGCTGGTATTCACCTACATAGGTCTTGATACCAGCTTCGTTTAGCTGTTTAACTCCCTGCCCGGAAACTAGCGGGTTTGGGTCGAGCAAGGCTATGTGAACTTCGGAAATGCCCGCATCTATTATGGCTTTGGTGCACGGCGGAGTGCGTCCATAATGGCAGCAAGGCTCTAGTGTAACATACATGCTAGCTCCTCTGGTTTTGTCACCAGCTTGATGAAGTGTCATCACCTCAGCATGGTCAAAACCAGCCGGCTGTGTATACCCCGTGCCTACCACAAACCCGTCTTTAACAACTACTGCCCCTACTGCTGGGTTGGGATTGGTATACCCCATAGCCAATCTAGCTAAGGAGAGAGCACACTCCATACAGTCTACAGGTGGCATTAGCATTTAGCATTCCTCGCTGCCAAATTCTTTATAATACCTGGTAGGAGTAGGTTCCTTCTGCCCTTGATATTTACTTCCCAAACCAGTAGAACCATATAACCTTTCTGCCGGACAAGTCAAGCGCAGAAAAGAAATCTGACCAATAGCCATTTTATAGTACAATGTTACTGGCAACTTAGCCACATTGGATAGTTCAAGCGTAAGATGCCCGCACCAACCGGGGTCAACATATCCAGCAGTAGAATGGATTAATAGACCAATTCTACCCAAAGAACTTTTCCCCTCAAGCCGGGCCACAATATCGTTTGGCAGAGCGATTGATTCCAGGGTACTGGCCAAAAGAAATTCTCCCGGATTTAGGAGAAATGGCTCGTCCTCGCTAATCTCTACAGATTCAGCCAAATCATCCATACTTTTTTTAACATCAATATAGAAAGGATACCGCCATGTCTTGAAAACCAGAAGCTTCTTGTCAAGATGAATATCTATACTTGCCGGCTGAATACAAGCGGGATCAAAGGGTTCAATAACTATCCTTCCTTTAGCAATTTCTTCTTTGATTGTACAATCGCTAAGCACCATACTCATAGCATTGTAACACTGGTTTTAAGCAAAGTGCAAAACAGCAACCTTATTGATATATACTAAGCGAACTCCAGATCCGTAAATTGGTGGGAAATCCTAAGCACGACCCTGAATCAAGTTCAGGGCTAAATCCTATGTAATTACACAGCCGCACTGGTGTCATTCCGAACTTGTTTCGGAATCCCAAAACAGAGATGCTGAAGCAAGTTCAGCATGACAATATGGGTGAGCAGTTACAATCCTAAACGAGCTCAAATGTCCAAAGTCCAAATCTCTAAAAAGACGTTTTGAAATTGGGATTTCGGATTTGTTTAGGATTTGGTGCTTGGAATTTAGGATTTTTGGTTGAATTTGCGACTCTCGAGGGCGTCTAGTATAATAAGTACCCTGGGAGGTAGTTGCAAACCCCAACCCAGGGAGGTAATAATGGATTTTGCTCTTATTGTTGTAGCTTTGTTAGCTCTGCTAGCGCTAGCCTTTTGGATAAGGATAAGGCGTTTGCGTCAAAATACTCTCGAGGTAATTAAAAGGTTTCGTGAACATGGAGCGGTAAGCGAGAAAAAGGCTAAGACTTTAACCGAAATGGGGCTCCATTCCAAACCCAAGCATCCGTTCCTGTTACGCGATGAACAGGTAGAAGCCTTGTCGCAGCTTTTGCAGAAAGGCATTATCTGCCAGGCAAAACAAAAGAGCAGTTCGGAAGAGCCAAAGTTTTACTTTGATGAACAAAAATATCCTATGCCGTAGCAAGCGAGGCTAATGAAAAACGTTTTTGATATCATTGACCACACTGCCGATGTGGGAATTACCGCTTATGGGGAGGATATTAAGCAGCTTTTTTGTAATGCTGCTCTGGCTTTGTTCAGCCTGATCACAGATGTTCAAAACATCAGGGGGAAAATTCAACATCGCGTGGAGATAAACAGTGAGAGCCGGGATAACCTGCTGGTAGAATGGCTCAATGAACTTATCTACCTCTTTGATGCCGAACACCTCTTGTTTAATCATTTTGAAATTGAGAGCCTGGACAATAACCAGCTCAAGGCTACGTGTTATGGGGAAAAATTCGACCCGGCAAGGCACAGAATAAAGACAGGGGTAAAGGCAGCTACATACTATATGTTAGAGGTAGCTAGAGACTGTAAAGGCTACAGAGCGCAAGTTATTTTCGATATTTAGGAGTTAAATATGGCGGGATGGCAAGGACAGCTTATTAAAATAGACGATTATCGCTGGCAAATTCCCCAGAACTACAAATCAGGAATGAGGGTTCCTGGATTAATTTATGCTAGCGAGGAAATGCTGGTATCTATGCGTGAAGAACAAGCACTGGAGCAGGTTGCTAATGTCGCTTTCCTCCCCGGTATAGTTAAGTTTTCGCTGGCTATGCCGGATATTCACTGGGGTTATGGCTTTCCCATAGGCGGAGTGGCAGCTATGGATATAGAAAATGGCGTGATTTCCCCCGGTGGTGTAGGTTATGACATCAATTGTGGTGTTAGGCTACTACGCACAAACCTGCGTGAGAATGAAATAAGACCCAAAATTAGCCAGTTGATTAGCGAACTTTATAGTAATGTTCCTTCGGGTGTAGGCTCTGAAGGGAAA
>MNYE01000079.1 GCA_001873005.1 Dehalococcoidia bacterium CG2_30_46_9 | reverse complement strand
TCCACCAACTGCTTTATAGGAAAGAGTTTTGGCAACAGCTATGTTTATCGCATTTAGCCCAAAGGCATTTATTCCTAAAGCCCCCTCGGCACCGGTTACAAATGGTCCTACTGCCATTAAGTAACAGTAAAAAATAGAAAAAGGAGGTATGGAAATTATGGCACAAATATAAGCTCCGGTCGTTTAATACAGTAAAAATAAAAGAAGGAGGTAATGAAAAAGTGGCTTTTAATCCACCACAAAAGATGACCCTGATGGCGGGGAAAGCGGGGGTGTATAAGGCAAATCTGCCAATATTTCAACTACTTCTACGTGGGTTCATGGCAGGAGCTTACATCGCTATTGGAGGAGCGTTGTGTACTGTCTGCAACACTGGTTTTACCGCCGGCGCTAAAAGCCTGGTTGGTGGGGCAGTCTTCCCTGTAGGACTGATTGCCATAGTGCTAACAGGGGCTGAGCTATTTACCGGTGACTGTCTGCTGGTTCCCATGGCAGCCATGCTGAAGAAGTGCAGTTGGGGGAAAGTTCTACGGGTCTGGGTCTGGGTCTATATAGGTAACCTTATAGGCTCTATTTTTTATGCTTACTTAATGGCAGTAGGACCATTTGTAACCGGTGCCGAGGGGGCTTTAGGAGTAAATGCCTTTGGGCTAAATGCGATAAATATCGCTGTTGGCAAAACTCTTACCTATAAAGCAGCTGGTGGATGGGGACTTTGGTCTTGCTTCTTTAAGGGAATAGGGTGTAATTATCTGGTTAATATAGCCATATTGCTAGGTATCTGTGCTGACGATGTAGTAGGAAAGTTCTTTGGCGTCTGGTTCCCCATCATGGCCTTTGTTGCTTCAGGGTTTGAGCACTGTGTCGCCAATATGTATTTCCTGCCCGCCGGGATTTTTCTGGTCAATTCGCATCCCAAGGTCATCGGTGATATCGGTGGTTTGCTTGCCCAAAATGGTGGGCTTGGCTGGGGTGATATGTGGTTCTGGAATATACTACCAGCAACCTTGGGAAATATAGTCGGGGGTTTCTTATTCGTGGCTTGCTTCTACTTCTATGCTTTTAGGAAGGAGTTGCCCACCGAATGAATAATAGGTCAAAGCCTCTTGGTATGTCCTTGATAGCTTGGATAACCTTTGCTATCTTCGCTGTCCTAATTATCTTCAGCTTTTCCCGGAGCAAAGATTATCGCCTTCTAGCTATAGCTATCCCTATGCTTGCTGCTTTGATTATCATCCCAATGATTCTGACAAGAATGAGCCAGAGTACCTATTCTAGTGCTACACCACTTTATGAGGAAAAGGCAAGGTTTCATAAGGTATCAAATATCAATTCAAATACGCTAGGTGAAGCTGTAAAAATCAGGGGTACGGTAGAGAGGATTTCCTTTAGATGGCTGAATCGCCCTTGGCTAAAGATAAACGATGGGACTGGAGCTATATCAGCAATCCTATTTACTTCGCTGCAGGAGTCTTTAGCAGTTGGCGAGCAAGTAGAGGTTTTAGGTACAGTAATCAGGGCGTTTCCTCATCGGAAAGCGCAGGCAATTTCCGCAATCAATGTTAAGAAATTGACCCTGAATCCCCTGAAACAAGTTCAGGGTCAGGGTTAAGGAGGAAAAAATGACACGAGGAGAAGGTGAATTTCTCATAGGGCTGATCTTATTGGCTGTGGGTGCTGTGGCTGGGAAACAAGCGGGTAGTATGATTTTCCCGGGCACAGTAGTGCTGTGTATTATAGGGCTCTTGTTTATGTTAGGTGCTGCCTTTGATACAGGTAAGAAGGCTTAGTTCACCAAAAGTTTGGGCAGATCCAGGAGGTAGCCACATGGCCGAATTTGAGCCGAAGATATTAGCTTTCTGCTGCAACTGGTGCTCCTATGCCGGGGCAGATCTTGCTGGAGTAAGCAGACTCCAATATCCACCAAATATAAGGATTATCAGGGTGATGTGCTCCGGTAGAGTAGAGCCTGAGTTTGTAGTTAAGGCTTTGTCTCTTAGGGCAGACGGAGTGCTAATTCTTGGTTGTCATATTGGAGATTGCCACTATATATATGGCAACCACCGAACTAAAAAGAGGATGGCCATTCTGGAGAGGATATTGGGATACCTGGGGATTGATCCAGCCAGGGTTAGGCTTGAATGGGTCTCAGCATCAGAGGGCGCTAGATTTGCTGAAGTCGTCAGGCAATTTACTGAGGAGATAAAGAAACTGGGGCCAAATCCACTGAAAGAGGTAAGAGCATGATAGAGAATATTCGAGATTTAGCCAGAAAGTGGCTCGAATCTAAAGAAGTTGATGCCATCTTCGGTCTGAAAGAGCAAGATGGCGGCGTAGCGCCTTACCTGTTTACTGGTAGAGTCAATGGCATAAGCGAGCTTGGTAAGCTAACAACTTCGACTCAATATCGTCGGCTTTGCTACACCTGTAGGCCATCGAAGGACAATATACTATCCCTTATGCAGAGAAGAGAGCCGAATATGAAAATTGGCATTGTGGCTAGGGGATGTGAAGAGCGGGCGCTAGTTGAGCTGGCTAAAAGAGGTCAGATAGACCTGGAAAAGATCAAAATCATGGGCATCGCCTGCTCCCAGGAGGAGGCTAAGGAGTGCAAATGCGAAAGACCTTACCCTAATAACCTTGTCATAGGGGAGAGGGTTGAAGGAGTTTCTGGAGATGAGAATATCAATGCTCTTTTGAGTAAGAGCTTACCGGAGCGATTGGCCTTCTGGAGGCACGAGCTCAGCAAATGCATAAAATGCTATGGATGCAGGGATGCCTGTCCAATGTGTTTTTGCAAGGACTGCAAGATGGAGCAGAAAATCTTTACTGAGACAGGGTCGTTACCACCCGAAATCCCAATGTTCCTCTTCATAAGATTTTATCATATCTCAGAAAGATGCATTGGATGTGGTGAATGCGAGAAGGCATGTCCTGTTGACATCCCATTGCTCACGATTTTTAGGCAGTTGAGGAGAGATATGAAGGACTTATTCGATTATGAAGCTGGAATAGCTGTGGAGCAGGAATCACCGCTATTAACTACACTGGATGAGAGTCCTATGAGAAAGGAGGTGACAAGTGGAGTATAAGAATGTCCTTACGACATGCCCCTATTGTGGTTGTGGGTGCAACTTCTACCTTCAAGTTCTTGATGGCAAGCTCATAGGTATATTGCCATGTAAATCACATCCGGTTAGTCAAGGGAAGCTATGTATAAAGGGATTGAACGCCGGTGACTTTGTAACCAGTAAGGACAGATTAACAAAGCCACTGATAAAGCGGAATGGGAAGTTTACTGATATCTCATGGGATGAGGCTCTGTTCCTCGTGGCCAAGAAACTTAAGGAATATAAGGAGAGCTATGGTCCTGATTCCATTGCTGTGCTTTCGTCGGCAAAGTGCACTAATGAAGAAAACTACCTCATGATGAAGTTTGCCAGAGCAGTTTTAGGCACAAATAACGTTGATCACTGTGCCCGGTTATGTCATGCCTCCACGGTTGTTGGTTTAGTGCAAAGCTTTGGTAGTGGGGCAATGACCAACTCAATAAGAGAACTTGAAGATGCCGATTGCATATTGGTTATTGGCTCTAACACCCCAGAGCAGCATCCACTGATAGCCAGGTATATATTGAGGGCAAAGGAGAAAGGGGCAAAAATTATAGTCGCGGATCCGCGGAGTATCACTTTGGTTCAGTTTGCTGACTACCACCTTAGGCACAGGCCAGGGACAGATGTTGCCTTGTTCAATGGTATGATGAATGTCATTCTAAATGAGGGTTTGGAGGATAAGGAATTCATCAAGGAGCGAACCGAGGGAATTGAGGAACTTAAAGAAGTGGTCAAAAAATACACCCCAGAGTATGTTGAGCAAATAACAGGCGTGCCCAAAGATATCCTTGTCGATGCTGCTAGAACATACGCCAAAGCTGAGCGTGCCTCTATCATCTACTCAATGGGGATAACACAACACACAACCGGTGTAGATAATGTGCGGTCATCCGCCAATCTGGCAATGTTGACAGGTAATTTAGGTAAACCAAGCACCGGGGTTAACCCTCTAAGAGGGCAAGTCAATGTTCAAGGTGCTTGTGATATGGGGGCATTGCCCAACGTCTATTCAGGATACCAGAATGTGGTTGACGAAAAGGCGCGAGAGAAGTTTGGGAATGCCTGGAAGGTGAAGCTACCGGAAAAGCCGGGGCTGACCATCATTGAGATGATGAACGAGGCTGCGAAAGGCAATATAAAGGCGATGTACATTATGGGCGAAAATCCGATGGTATCAGACCCAGACATTAGCCATGTCAAGGAAGGCTTGGAAAAACTCGAATTCCTTGTTGTACAGGACATATTCCTTACTGAGACTGCCCAGTTAGCTGATGTTGTGCTTCCGGGGGCATGTTATGCTGAGAAAGAAGGTACATTCACCTCCACAGAGCGTCTGGTGCAGATGGTGAGGAAGGCCATTGAGCCTCCCGGCGAGAGTAAAGCTGATTGGGAAATAATCTGTAGCCTTGCGAAGGCAATGGGTTCCAAGGAGTTTGAGTATGTATCACCTGCTGAGATTATGGATGAGATAGCATCCTTTACTCTTAGCTATGGCGGCATGTCTTACGATCGGCTTCAGAAGGGTGGTTTAGCCTGGCCATGCCCATCTAAGGAACACCCGGGAACTCCTTACCTTCATAAGGAAAAGTTTAGCCGTGCCAATGGTAAGGGCAAATTTTTCGGCATAGAATTCAAAGAGCCTGCGGAACTCCCAGATGAGGAATATCCTTTCATATTGAGTACGGGGAGGATAATATTCCACTTCCACACAGGGACGATGACCAGAAGAACAGAATTACTGAACAAGGAGGTTCCGACAGGATATGTGGAGATCGCTCACATAGATGCTGCGAGGCTGGGCATTGGTGCCGGGGAGTTTGTTTCGGTTCAAACTCGCAGAGGTCAGATTAAGACCAAAGCATTGATAACAGAAAGGGTGCCTGAGGGTATGATTTTCATACCATTTCACTTCGCTGAATGCGCAGCAAACGTCTTGACAAATCCGGCATTTGATCCGGTGGCCAAAATCCCTGAATATAAGGTCTGTGCCGCAAGGATTGAAAAGGTAAAAGTTTCATGAAAGTCATTGCCAAGCTAACAAACTCAGCCTCACACTGAGAATTTTGTCTTACAACAAAAACGATTGGGAGAAAATTTGGGAAAGACAAAATTTAGCCGGGGTGAGTTCCTCCCCCAATTAAGAAGTTGTCCGAGAACTCCCAAAATGGCACTTTTTCAAAGCTAAGCAATTTTCTGGTCAAAGCTACGGTACTGAGTTTTCGGACACCCTCTTAAATAACACAACCCCAATTTTTGAAAGTGAGGTTATATGAAATGGAAGTGCTAAGCCCCTATAAAGAAGTGACAGATGTGATACTCGAGGCTGGTGGTGAGCCGCTCAAATTATGTTACCAATGCGGTCTTTGTACCGGTATTTGCCCCTGGAATACGGTACGAAGTTTCATGGTTCGCCGCATTATGCATGAGGCTCAGCTTGGAGCAACCAACTTTGGCAGCGAGGATGTCTGGATTTGTGTTACCTGTCGGGCTTGTGTTCAACGCTGCCCCCGAGGTGTAGAGATAATCGACGTTATGAGGGCCATACGCCGAGCCGTAGCCAGCTTGGGCATTGGCGTCGTTCCTGATGCTCTACGAATTTCAGCCAAGAATATTGCCGGCGTAGGTAATCCACTTGGTGAGGAGCCGGAAAAGCGAGACGACTGGGCTAAGGATCTGGGGGTGAAAAAATTTACACGGGGTACTGAAATACTTTATTTCCCTTGCTGCATTCCGTCTTATGACCCTGATGTAAAAACAGTATCTCGGTCTACCGCGACCATACTCAACAAACTTGGGATTGATTTTGGGATTATAGGCACTGAGGCAAAATGCTGTGGCGAGGCAATTAGAAAGGCGGGACATGAAGAGATCTTTCAAAGCTTGGCTAAAAGCAACATTAACACCTTTGGTAGCAACGGCGTTAAAACCATAGTGGTTTCTTCACCGCATTGTTACCATGCGTTTAAGAATGAGTATCCCGAACTTGGAGGCAAATTCCAGGTGCTCCATATCACCCAATATTTAGTTTCGCTTATCGACCAGGGGAAATTGAGATTTTCTAAAGAGATAAAGAAGAAGGTAATTTATTCTGATCCTTGTTATCTTGGACGACACAATAGCATATACGATGAACCAAGGAAGCTACTACAAAGTATTCCTGGCTTGGAATTAGTTGAATTTCCTGATTCCCGTGAGGAAGCTCTTTGTTGTGGTGGTGGTGGTGGTAGGATCTGGATGGACACGAAGAAGGGGGAAAGATTCTCGGACATAAGGGTGGAGCAAGCTCTTGAGAAAGGTGCCAATATAATAGCTGTAGCCTGTCCCTACTGCTTCCTCAACTACAGGGATAGCGTGCTCTCTATGGACAAGGCAGAGACCATCCAGGTTAAAGATGTCTCTGAGCTTGTTGCTGAGGCAATGTAATGACGGAGGAACGAAAATGGAAGAAGTAAAAATTGGTGTTA
>MNYE01000050.1:6271-6610 GCA_001873005.1 Dehalococcoidia bacterium CG2_30_46_9 | reverse complement strand
CCTCTGTTCAGAACTCAATATCTCCTGGTCCCTATTAAGGGAGGGGGAGGCTTCCTCTCACGTCAGCAAATCGTCTTGATGATGAGCTACCATCCCCGACTTAAGGAGCCGCAGCCAGGCAAAACATATATCGCCGGCATAGACCTTGCCGGTGAGAGGGAGGAAACCAGAGAGGCAGCCTTAATGTCGGCCAAGAAAAAGCTGGATTCCACCGTCATCACAATCGCAGAAATAGACACCACAAGGTGGCCATCGATACAGAAGGAGCCCACCGTTAGCGTAGTAGAACACTATCAGTGGACAGGAACACCTCATAGCCAGATATACGCTCAAATGGTG
>MNYE01000050.1:0-6247 GCA_001873005.1 Dehalococcoidia bacterium CG2_30_46_9 | reverse complement strand
CAGAGTGTAACGGTGGACGCCACCGGCATCGGCCAGCCAGTAGCCAGTTTCCTACGAAAGGAGCTCGGCAGCAAGATAAAGCCGTTCACATTCACCCAGAAGAGCAAGTCCACTCTGGCTTTCGAGGTGTTGTCGTTCGTCAACAGTTCCCGATTAAAGCTCTATAAGCAGGACGGCAGCCCGGAGTATAAGGAGATGATGTTCCAGTTAGAGCGAGCAAAAGCACAATACCGTCCCAACCAGACAATGAATTTCTTCGTTGACCCTCTAGAGGGGCATGACGACTTTTTAATGAGTCTTGCCCTGGTAGTAGAGGGAGCCAAAGACTTTAGTCCTAGAAAAGCTATTGGGGGTTTCAGAAAAGATGATTGAATTTACTCCATCTCAGTTACCACGTCTTTCGCTCGATAGGCTATCTACCTATCGCCGCAACCTTGATTTCTATAATGGCACGCAGTGGGAAAATACCTCACGCAATCGCCAGCTCGTGTTCAATTATTCCAAAGTTGCTATTGATAAAATCACCAGTTTCCTTATGCGTGGATTGTCTTTTGCCGCTTATCCCACCTCAGATACAGTTGAGTCTAAACAGAAGGCATTACTTGCAGAGGCACGTATCAAAGAGGTATATCAGGATAACAATCTTCAGCAGCTTGATTGGGAAACAGAAGTTGATACCGCCATCCTTGGTGATGGCTGCTACAAGGTATTTTATGATGAGGATGAACAGAAAATCAGAGTTTCCAGCCCCGATGTTAGTGGCATCTTTGCCTGGTGGCTTGGTGACGATGTAGCTAAAGTTTGGCGAGTTGCTTCTAGATATACCCTGACTCAGGATGAAGTAGAACTGCTTTACAAAACCAAACCACTAAAGAAAACCGCTAATATCACTGAGCTCTGGACCAAACAGAACTTCCAGCTCTGGCTGGATAACGATAAAGTTGAGGACAAGCCCAATCCTTATGGCTTCATTCCATTCATTATCTTCCCCAATTTAAGAGAGCCTAAGAAGTTCTGGGGAACGTCCGATATTGATAATGTCATTCAGCCACAGAGAGAGCTAAACCGAGCTTTATCTCAACTTTCCAGGATCCTGGAGTTGTCAGGCAACCCTATCGCAGTCCTGGAAAACATCGGCTCTGCCGAGGATATCAAAGTTAAGCCCGGTGCTGTCTGGGTCATCCCGGAAGATGCTAAAGCCTATCTCCTCGATTTGTTACAGGGAGGCGGTATCAGATTACATATTGATTTCATTGACCTTATTTATCGCTGCCTTCATGACATCTCCGAATGTCCTCGTGCAGCCTATGGTGGCACGGAGCGGGATTTATCAGGTGCAGCTCTCAGGGTCGAACTGGGTTCCCTTGTTCAGAAAGTAACCAGAAAAAGAACCATCCGCACCGGTATGTATCATCAGAGAAATGACATGATTCTCAACCTGGCTAAGAAATACTATAAAGAGGATTTTTCCAACACCACTCACCGTGTCATTTGGGGACCTATCCTTCCAGAGGATACTGATCGAGCCGCACAGAATGAGCAGTTGCTGGTTCAGTCTGGTATTCATTCCAGAAGAACCGCTATGGATGAACTAGGCATTCAAGACCCCGAAACTGAGTTCAAGCGCTGGTTAGAAGAGAGAGCGACTATCAGGAAGCAGAATATTGACTTGCCCTTCCGTTCCACTAGAGGCGGCTCTAAATGGAGAGCAGAAGAGGCAGCCAGTAATATCGATGATGAAAAATAAAGACCAACGGTTAGCCTGGCTAAAAGCTCAAAGTAAAGACCTTCCTGACTTCGTCTGGATACCAGATTTTATCTCTATCACCGGCTCAACTATGTTTGCAAATAGAGAGCCACAGGACATGGACATTGTTATTAAGGCAGAAAATGTTGATTCTTTGCTCTCAGTGAAACTTACCAGGGTTGCTAAGGAAACCTACCAGGCAAAACCACATCTCATCCTTGAGCCTGCGGGACCCAACTGGCCCTATCTACCTATTTATGACCTGGTATTAAAGAAGAAATCAGTGCTGGAAATTCATGAGATTGAGGAACCTGAGTTTGCTGAGAGGGTATATCATCAGAGAGCAGCTTCAGAGAAAACCATGGCAGATGCTCAAAAGAGTAAAGAAGAGGATTCCATAGAGTTATCCCGCTTCTATCTCCCGATGAAGCCAACTAGAATTACCCTTCCCCAGGAGAGGCAGACTGTCGACCGCTTTGTTTCCTACTTCAGCGATGATGACTTCCCCGTCCTTAACAGCAAGAAATATGATGGAGTGCACATCATTATCTTCAGAGAGAAGAATAAAGTTGAAATATGGAGTGAGGATGGCAGAGAGATTACCCGATATCTACCCTCTATTATTAAAGAGTTTTTGACTATCAAGAAAGCTAACTTCATCATTGAGGCTGAGTTAGAACAGTGGGCCCAAGACCATCATCAGCCTAGAGAATCAGTTGCCGCCCGGATTCACCTTAAAAGCCCTCAGCCAGATGATGACTTGATTGCTAATGTCTTTACTTGCCTTTTCATCGATGGTGAAGACCTTCATAAAAAGACCGAAATGGAACGGCAGGAAGCCCTTAAAAGCCTGGGTATTGAGTATTCTGTCAATGAGATTCCCGACCTCAAACATAAACTCAACCTCGTGCCTAATATCCTGTGTGACAATCTCAAGCAGCTGCAACTATCTACTCAGAAGCTTCGCTATCTTCCAGCTTCAGAGGGTGTGGTTGCTAAAAAGGCGGATTCTTTATATTTCCTCGATGGTGATAGTCGGGAAGGCTGGATTAAGTTCCATAATTCCGCTGTCCTCAAAGCTAAAGTCATTGAGGCTCTAGAGACAAAAACACAAGGTGTATTCAATTATCGCTATGGCATTTTGCCAGGCTCTTATCAGTTCCGTCAGGCAGACCTTCAGGAGAACCTTGTTGAAGTTGGCAAGACCTTTTCTACCAGCACTAAATGCCATAGAGGTGATGCTATTGAGATTGAGTTTGAGACTTTTAACATCACCCATGATGAGAGAAAGGACATCTTCACCATTTCCGCCTGGGCACCAGCCTTCCTGGGAAAAGCCAGTGGTGAGCCTGATTCCGTTGATGATGTAGTCAAAAAGGCTGAGGATGCTAAAGTCCTCCAGGAAAAGGTCATAACCCTCG
Source organism: Dehalococcoidia bacterium CG2_30_46_9 (assembly GCA_001873005.1). Taxonomy (GTDB): domain Bacteria; phylum Chloroflexota; class Dehalococcoidia; order GIF9; family AB-539-J10; genus CG2-30-46-9. The sequence continues at coordinate 3,079 of MNYE01000050.1, read as the reverse complement.
AGGGAGAGACTGTTTATTTATGAAAAACCCCTTCTTATCTAATCCCGATGAATCCAGGACATATCATTATGTCATTCAGCACCATTACCGCGGTAAGAGCGTCCATTGTGACCTTCGGATTGAAACTGACCAGGGTTATCTCATCGGGTGGACCTTGATAGACCAGATTCCCGATGAGATAACTGAGCCAGTAACTACCCTGGAACAAGCCCGACAATTCGACCAGAAGGACATCTGGAAGATAGATTGGAAAGCTGGTTCTGTTAAAGAGCGAGAGGTCAAAGGTGGTCAAATCAGGCCTGCTAATATTAGAGCAGTCCAGAAGAAGCCTGAACCCATTGAGTGGCTTACCGTTGAGGGAGTTCAAGAACCAGGCACCGTCGGCGCTACTAAGGAATTCCCCGGCGTTTTCTCCATTATTGATACCGGAACAGTTGAATTCGGCAGCCAGAAGGCCTACTTCAATGAATACTTTCTGGATGGTAAGCTCAAAGGTAGATTTTGTTTCCGTATTATTGGCAGAAGCCTGGAATCAACTCTCCCCGCTGGTATTCCAGAAGAACAGCCCCGAACTCCGTATTACTGGGTCTTTATGCAGCCCCAAGATTCCACTCCCTATGTCCTATCCTCTGGTGCTGCCGACAAAGACTGGCTGCCACCTGAAGGCATCTCGGCTTTGCCTGAAACAATCAGAAAGAATATCCCCAAGAGGTTACGGTTCTGGCAGCAGGAGCGAAAGGAAGCTCTCCAGTCTCGGGAAGAGCTTACTAAGATGGAAGAACTAAATCTCAGTGAGTCTAATCCCAGAACTACTTTCATCTTGCTCCATCAATGGTTTCGAGGACAGATTGTCATTCGTTTTGGGCCTTCAACTGAATTCTGGCGCCTTATTTTAGGTGACTTTCAGCTCATTCTGCAGTCTAATCCCCTGGATGGTGAAGTTTTTGGCTATCAGAAACCTCTGGAAGACCAGGACTTATGGCAAATTGGCAAAAAACAGGAATTATCACCCAGGTCCAAATTGAACCCAACTAAGAACACTCCATCCTTCATTGAGAAACTGGATTCTGGGAATTGCATTTTAATTGATAGCAGTGATATATTTAAGAAAGTAGATTTTGAAGGGAAATCTCTCAAAGGTGCCTTTGCCTTAGTGAGAGAGAGTGAGACTTCTGACATCTGGCTGGTTCAGCCTTCTGAGATTCCCGGTAAAGAAAGTCGTTTAACTGAAGGAGGTTATATGACAGAAGTGTCAGAAGAAACCCTAACCATTGGCAAAGATGCCACCGCAAGCCTGAAAGAAGCCCTGGGCATTCTATCTGAAATCAAGGATAAGTGCTCTAAACAAACCCAATGGGCAATCGATATGCTGGCTTCCGAAGCAGGCTATGGCAAGCCTGAGTTCAATACACCACCATCCCCGGAAGATTATCCTAAACCTACGCAAAAGAGTGTTCAGACCAGGATCAAAAAAGCTCTGGAACTCATTTCCCCCTTCAAGGAGAAGTTCCCGAAAAACAAGCAGACCGCGATTGATATCTTAGCTGGCACTTGTGGTTATGGAGCTCCCAGCCCTGAGAAAATGTCTAACCTTACTTTTTCTGAGCTTGGTGCCGCAGATGAAGATGCTCATACCATCCTGGTTACCATTATCAAGCCTACAGAGGCAGATACTCCAAAAGGTAAATTTACCTATCCGGAGGAAGTTCTTAAAAATTCCGTTCCTTTGTGGCATGGTGCTACCGCATTTTGTGACCACTTTAATAAGAGCGTTAGAAATATCGCCGGCGTTTATCTTGACCCATTCTATGAGGATGGTGTCAAGGCAAAACTGAGATTCCTCGATAATAATCTGTATCGCCTTGCCTGTCAGATCATCCAGGATAAGAAACAGGGCTTAGCCGTTCCCGACGTCGGGATTTCCGCTGACGTGGAAGTTGCCTATAAGAGTCAGGACCATTCTTTTGAAGTTACTCAGATTTCACGGGTAATTTCGGCAGATATTGTCTTTTCCCCAGCTGCAGGTGGAGCTTTTGAGCGTGTCCTGAACGCCACTGGACTTTCGACAGCCTCAAAGCCAGAAAATCAGCCTGAATCAGGTTCGACTACCATACTTGAATCTGAGAATGAGCTGGTTCCTCTAGCTCGACTTCGAGATCTCCAGTCTCAGAATGATAAGCTCAGAGCAGAGCTCCAGAACCAGAAGCACCTTCAGGAATCACTGGACTACGCCCTTGCCAGATTTAGAGAGGCTTTAACTTTGGCTTATCCCTCTATTCCCGAAGAGCTTATATCAGGCGGAACCGTTGATGAAGTAGACGCCTCGCTGCTTAAAGCTAAAACGGTTGTGGAAAAGATTAAGTCTAATCTGGAAGACTCCCGCACCAGAATCCCGGCAGGAGCTCCACCAAGAACTGGAATTGATATTGAATCACTTTCCAGCCTTGACAAAATCAAGTATGGGATTGCAAAGAAATAACTATTGAAGGAGGATTAAACAAATATGGCACTAAATTTAGTTGATGCTGCAAAACTTTCGACGGATGTTTTGCTTAAAGGCATCATTGAAACTATCGTCAAGGAGAGTCCTATTCTCCAGGAGTTGCCCTTCATTGATATTGAGGGGAACAGTTTGCTCTACAATCGAGAGCTGGAGCTGCCTACTGCAGCTTTCTATGCTCCAAATGCTTCTACCTGGGCAGAATCTGCTCCTAGATTCACGCAGATTTCCGCTGCTCTGAAGATTCTGGGTGGCGATGCCGATGTGGATAACTACCTCAAGACCACCAGAAGCAATGTGCAGGATATTGAGGCTGCGGTTATCGAGCTTAAGGCTAAAGCACTCAGGAATGCCTTTGAGAATGCTTTCCTGAATGGAGATTCTGGCGCTGATGCTAATTCCTTTGATGGAGTTTACAAAACGCTTAAAGGCACAGCCTGGGCAGCCAGCACCGCCTATGCTCTGGATGCTGTAGTCGTTCCAACTGTCCCTAATGGCTTCACCTATATCTGCACCACTGCAGGAACATCAAACGCAACAACAGAGCCTACCTGGCCAGTTACCTTGGATGCTACCGTA
>MNYE01000133.1 GCA_001873005.1 Dehalococcoidia bacterium CG2_30_46_9 | reverse complement strand
GCCGGGAATATCGCACAGAAATTATCGTAGTATTGATAATAGCTATTATATTGGCCCTCGTTCCCGGCCTGGGGTGGAGACAAAGTATAGCTTTTATCTTTGGTGCTATCTGCTCCTTGGGCGCTGGGTATGCTGGTATGAATATGGCGGTCAGGTCTAATGGCAGGACTACTGCAGCAGCGCAGAAAAGCCTGAATAATGGGCTGCGAGTTTCCTTCCGGGGCGGGGCAGTAATGGGGCTGACGGTGGTTAGCATTGGTGTTATCGGTCTATCTGTCCTTTACTTTGTCTGGCATAACAACACTGATTTCATAACTATAATTCCTGCTTATGCCACAGGAGCCTCCTTGGTAGCTCTTTTTGCCAGGGTAGGAGGTGGTATTTTTACCAAAGGAGCCGACGCTGGCTCCGATCTGGTGGGGAAGGTGGAAGCAGGGATTCCCGAAGATGACCCAAGAAATGCCGCTGTGATTGCTGATTTCGTGGGTGACAATGTGGGAGATGTATGTGGTATGGGTGCTGACCTTTTCGAATCATACGTTGAAGCCATAATTGCTACTATGACATTGTCTGCTATTGCTGTAGGAGTCGGCGTAGCAACAAACACTCAGATTTCCTGGTATGTTCCTATGCTTATTGCTGCTGGCGGCATAGTTGCCTCTATAATTGGCTGCTTCTTGGTACGGGTGGGAGAAAAACCAGAGATGAGTGCTCTCCTGGGGGCATTGCGACGGGGCACGCTTAGCGCTTCAATACTAACCGCTGTATTTGCTTTTCTGTCCATCCATTTCTTAGGCGCTAGCCTAGGCATGTTCTGGGCAGTTCTTGCCGGGCTTATAGCCGGTGTGCTTATGGGCGAGGGTACAAACTACTATACCTCTTATGCCTTTAAGCCAACCAAGGAGATTTCTGAGGCTTCAACTATTGGTGGCGGCGCCACTATAATCCGTGGCTTTGCGGTAGGGTTGACAAGCACCTGGCCTCTAGTTATTCTTGTAGCCATAGCTACTCTGGTAGCCTTTAAGTTTGCTAGCTTCTATGGAGTAGCGCTCTCTGCTGTTGGTATGCTATCCACTCTAGGCGTAACATTGGCTACCGATGCCTATGGGCCGGTAGCCGATAACGCTGGTGGCATTGCAACCATGGTAGGCTTACCACCAGAGGTGCGAGAAAAGACAGATGCCTTAGATTCGTTGGGCAATACTACTGCTGCTACTGGCAAGGGTTTTGCCATTGGCGCTGCCATCACAAACGCACTCGGTTTAATTCTTTCTTATGCTTTGGCCGCAGGATTGGTAACAGTTTCTGGTGGGGAAATAAGTGCCTCACCAGAACTAAGTTTGCTAAGTGCACCGGTTATTGCTGGTGTGCTTATTGGGGGTCTTATTCCGGCTATCTTCGTCGCCATGACCATGAAGTCGGTGGGTGTAACTACAGGACTCATTGTAAATGAGGTACGGCGGCAGTGGCGTGAAATACCAGGTTTAAGGGAAGGGAAGGCAAAGGCGGAATATGGTAAGTGTGTGGATATCTGCACCGGAGCAGCATTGAAACAGATGCTGGCTCCGTCGATAATGACCATAATTGCGCCTATCCTTGTGGGTGTGATACTGGGCAAATATGCTCTTGGCGGTTTTCTTATTGGTGCGCTCGTCACCGGCTTTATCCTTGCCGTTACTCTGAATAATGCTGGTGGTGCCTGGGATAATGCCAAGAAATGGATTGAAGCCGGTCACTTTGGAGGGAAAGGGTCAGATGCCCATAAGGCAGCAGTGACAGGAGATACCACTGGCGATCCAATGAAGGACACCTCTGGGCCATCGCTTAATATTATGCTCAAGTTAATGTCGGTAATCTCCCTGCTGCTGGCACCAGTGTTAATGCATTTCCCTGGCTTATTGTGAACCCTGAAACAAGTTCAGGGTAACTTTCGAGGAATCTGGCATAATGCTAAAATAAAGGAAAGGAGGCCCTCCCCTCAACCCCCATTATTTGGCAAGGGACGTGAGGTATCATGCCAGATTTTATTGTTATCAAAGGTGCCAGGGAACACAACCTCAAAAACATAGATGTTGTCATCCCTAAGAATAAGCTGGTTGTTATCACCGGTGTTTCTGGCTCGGGTAAAAGCTCTTTAGCCTTTGATACCATCTATGCTGAAGGGCAGCGCCGCTATGTCGAATCCCTCTCCGCTTATGCCCGGCAATTCTTGGGGCGGATGGAGAAGCCCGATGTTGACCATATTGAAGGACTAAGTCCAGCTATCTCTATTGACCAAAAGGGACCGTCCCATAACCCACGTTCCACTGTTGGCACGATGACTGAGATATACGATTACCTACGTCTCCTCTTTGCTCGTATTGGTCATCCACATTGTCCCAAATGTGGACGAGAAATTGCTCGCCAGACAGTGCAACAAATTGTAGATGCAGTTCAGGAAATCCCCCAGGGAAGTCGCATTATGATCTTGGCACCATTACTCAGTGATCGCAAGGGTGAGCACCAGGCGATATTCCAGGATTTACGCAAAGCAGGATTTGTCCGGGTTAGGCTTGACGGAGAGATACATGACTTATCTGAGGAATTTCACCTGGATAAGAACAAGAAACATACTATTGAGGTGATGATTGACAGATTGCAAATCCAGAAGGGAGAGAATACCACACGTCCCTTGCCAAATAAGGTGGGAGGATGGGAGGGCCTCCCCTCTAATTGTCCCTTGCCAAATAAGGTGGGAAGTGGGGAGGGCCTCCTTTCTTTTCGGTTAGCTGATTCTATTGAGACGGCGCTAAAGCTAGGGTCTGGTGTGGTGCTCATTTCTATTGTCGGTGGCGAAGAAGTACTTTTCTCCGAGCATTTTGCCTGTGTTTACTGTGGCGTTAGTCTGGGGGAAATTGAGCCCAGCACGTTTAGCTTTAATAGTCCTCGTGGAGCTTGTCCTGCCTGCACCGGGCTAGGCTGCAAGTTAGAAATTGACCCTAACCTTGCCATCCCGGATAAAGAACTTAGTCTAGCTGAAGGTGCTATTCAACCCTGGAGCAGAAACGGCAATCTAAGTACCTGGTATAGTAGCATACTTGAGTCGCTCGGTCAGCGCTATGGTTTTTCTCTCTCTACAGCAGTCAAAAATTTGACTGAAACTCAACTCAACTCGATTCTTTATGGCGATGGCGCTGAGGCAGTTTCGGCGGTCCTGAAACAAGTTCAGGATGAAGACCGTTATGGCAGAATGCGTCACTATAACCCAAATTGTTCTTCTGCTTCCAACTTTGAAGGCGTCATACCATATTTGGAACGTCGCTATCGGGAAACAGATTCCGATGCTGTTCGTGCTGATATTGAAAGGTATATGTCGTCCCACCCTTGCCCAGCATGCCAAGGAAAAAGATTGAAGCCAGAATCTCTAGCCGTGACCATTAGAGGAAGGAATATCATGGATGTTACCGCCCTACCAGTTGCTGAGGCTCTGAACTGGGTAGAAGAGTTAAACAATAAGATTAGCCCTCGTGAGCTAACCATAGCCACTCAAATTATCAAAGAGACTCGTGCCCGTTTAGGTTTTCTCCGGGATATAGGCTTAAGTTATGTTACTCTGGATCGTCCCTCAGCGACACTTTCCGGTGGTGAGGCACAAAGGATTCATTTAGCCACTCAAATTGGCAGTGGACTCAGCGGCGTACTTTATATTTGTGACGAGCCCACCGTAGGATTGCACGCGGCCGATGAATCCCGACTGATAGCTACATTGAAGCGGCTCAGAGATTTGGGCAATACGGTAATCATTGTTGAGCATGATGAAGCAATGATGAGGGCTGCCGATCATATCATTGATATGGGTCCTGGGGCAGGTAAAAATGGTGGGGCTATTGTAGCTACCGGGACACTATCAGATATTAGCAATTGCCCCCAATCCATAACAGGACAATACTTGAGTGGAGTAAGGCAAATTCCGATACCACAGCGACGTCGCCCTGCCGTCCCTTGCCAAATAAGGGAGGAGGATGGGAGGGCCTCCTTTCGTTCCTCAGGAAAAGAGTTGGCGATTAAGGGGGCGAGAGAGAATAATTTAAAGAATATTGATGTCCACATTCCTTTAGGCAAATTTGTTTGTGTCACTGGCGTTTCTGGTAGTGGTAAGAGTTCTCTTATTAACGAAGTCTTGTACAAAAATTTGGCTCGCCTTTTCTATAAAGCCAAGGAAAGACCGGGCAAATGTGGTGGTATTATTGGCGTGGAGCACATTGACAAAGTAGTCAATATTGACCAGTCACCAATTGGTCGCACACCACGGAGCAATCCTGCCACCTATACCGGAACATTCACCCCTATTCGAGAGTTTTTTGCCACAGTTCCTGAAGCCAGGATGCGTGGCTACCCTCCAGGACGTTTTTCCTTTAATGTTAAAGGTGGACGCTGTGAAGCCTGTCAAGGAGCCGGTTATGTCCAGATTGAAATGCAGTTCTTGCCCAATGTCACTGTTCCTTGTGAGGTATGTAAGGGAAAAAGATACAATCGCGAAGCCTTAGACATCCGCTTTAAGGGAAGAACCATTGCTGAAATCCTCGATATGACTGTGGATGAGGCTTTAGTTTTCTTTAGCCACTTTCCCAAAGTTAAGGCAAAACTGGAAACGCTTCGAGATGTTGGCTTAGGATATATTTGCTTGGGGCAACCAGCACCCACACTCTCCGGAGGCGAGGCACAGAGAGTAAAACTGGCTACCGAGCTATCTCGTCGCTCTACAGGTAGAACACTCTACATTTTGGATGAGCCAACTACGGGACTTTCCTTCCCTGATATTGCCTGCCTCTTACAGGTGCTGCAGCACCTCGTGGATTACGGAAATACGGTAATCGTCATCGAGCACCATCTTGATGTCATCAAAAACGCCGATTGGATTATTGACCTGGGCCCCGGGGCTGGTGAAGAGGGGGGCTACATCATAGCCACTGGTAACCCTGAGGAAATAGCGCAAAAAACAGAATCTTATACTGGCCAATACCTACGTGATAAACTTCTCTTGCCAACCGCAAAAGAAAATCAAAAGGTAAAATGCAAAAGTTAAAAATGATGTTTGATGTTTGATTTTTAATTTTCTTATGGTGAAACTAAACAGATACAAAGCCCTTGACTCCATTCGAGCCAACGTCCAGGATAAGAATATGGTGAAACACATGCTGGCTACCGAGGCGATTATGCGTACTCTAGCGAAAAAGTTAGGGGAAGATGGAAATGAATGGGGGCTTACCGGTCTCCTCCATGACATAGATATAGAGCTGACCAAGAAGGATAGCAATAGCCATAGTAAGTTAGGGGCAGACATAGCCAAAGAACTGGGGGCCAATGAGGCCATGGCTCATGCCATTTTATGTCATAATAAGGCTCATGGCATTCCTCCAGAAACAAAGTTGGATAAGGCGCTTTTCTGCGTTGACCCATTGAGTGGACTCATTACCGCTGCTGCCTTAGTTCATCCTGATAAGCTGAAGGGGCTCACGGCTAAATCGGTGTTAAAACGCTTCAAGGAGAAACGATTCGCTGCTGGAGTTAGTAGAGAACAGATCGCCGGGTGCCAAGAACTAGGGCTTGAACTTGAGGAATTTGTTACTTTGGGACTCGAAGCAATGAGAGACATCGCTTCGCAATTGGGGCTATAATCTTCCAATAACATCAACAAGACTATTAAAGGGGGTGCATTCAAGTTTATTCTGTTTACAGTAGGTCAGGAGCTCACCTCGGGCAAAAATGCGCTGGGCATATTGTGCTGCAATTACATCTGAGTCACCATTTCCTACATATACTACCTTATAACCCTGCCTTAAGAACAACTTAATATACGCTTCCTTCAATCCGTCGTTCAATTGCTTGCCATCCAGGCCCATATACTGGACTCTCATCCCTGAAGGATGGAACTGCGCCTGTGCAGCGTAAGTCTCAATATTTTCCCGTCCAATTTCTTCCAGTATTGCCTTAATATAAAATTCCAGACCATTACTTACAATGACCAACCTGAAACCTCTCTTTATACAATAATCTACCAATTCGTGAAACCCGTCTCGTATCTTAACCTTACCTTTTATAGCCTGGAGCAAAGTAGGTTTATCAGCTTTGACCATGGCAAAGGCTTGTGTGTTGAATTGTCCTACCGATATTCTGTGCTCTTTATATTCCTTCAGTAATTGCCGCCAATCCCCTTGACCGAAGCTGTCTAAAATAAGATAACTAGTATCATCTTCGGTGATAGTGCCATCGAAATCACATTGTACTAGGGTCTTTATCGCTCGTGATAGAGACATGCGCTACCTTAAAGGCTCGAGGATAATGCGACCCCGAGGGGATTTGAACCCCTGATCTCCACCGTGACAGGGTGGCATGTTAAACCGCTACACCACGGGGCCTTAACAAGAATCATCGTTAACTATAGCGGAAAAATTCTTTGATG
>MNYE01000132.1 GCA_001873005.1 Dehalococcoidia bacterium CG2_30_46_9 | reverse complement strand
GTTGGTAACTAAGCCCAGCTATCAGATTTGGGGAAGCTTTCTAGTCTGTCACGGTTATGTAATCTTTTATCTTTTCTAATGTTCCCCCGCCGATACTTTTGACCTGGAGCAAGTCCTCAATTCGCTTAAAGGAGCCGTGCTAGAGCAAGTTGGATTTACTTACTTCATTGCTTTTAGAAACTCCTCGACTGTTATACCAGCACGAGTGATTAATTTCCTTAATGTCCCCTTTGCAACTTCTTTATGGTCGGGAACCGATAAGGTAACAATATGACCTTCTTTTATCAGAATAATATGACTACCTCTTTGACGTGCTATTTCCCATCCCAACCTTCCAAAAACTTTTGCAACTTCACGTCCGCTGAGAACAGGGAGTTTCAATTAAACCACAACCTCTATTTCACGCATTGCCACGGTCAAAGGCATTCCCTTCTCTGCTCGTACCTCCAAACATTGCTTTATGGCATCTTTGATGTTCTCTAGAACTTCTTTCTCCGTCTTACCCTGACTTATACATCCTGGGATAGTTGGACACTCCGCAACGAATATGCCATCTTCGTCCTGTTCAATAGTTATAGTAAACCTCATAATCTACCTCCTTGTATTATATGTTTTGAAGGATTCTTAGTACCTTCACAAAAATGGATGGCTCTGGGATAATTAGTTCTGCCAGCCCTGAACTTGATTCAGGGTCTTGCACCTCCTTGTTGCACCGCTTACGGTGACTTCTCTCGAAAGTCTGTCCCCCTCGGCGCCAGTATGGACTTCTTACCCGCAGGATGTTCTACCACAAAGGGATGTCTTGTGTGCAGCATACAAGACTGTGCATCCACCCTTGTGGGAAGTTCTAATCACCAGGCAAGGCTGTTGGGTACTGGCGTCCAGGGCCATCCAAACCTGGCAGAAAGGAGTGTCTATGGACAAAATACTTTATCTGGGTATTGATGTATCCATGGCGGAAAACACCTGTTGCTTCCTTCTTCGCGATGGCACTGAAGCTAAGCGTCGCTTCACCGTGCCTAATAATCTTCCTGGTGCTGAGCAGCTGGTCAGAGAAATCCTCAAGCTGATGGAACAGCATCATCTGGATCGTCTCCTGGTAGGATTGGAAGCTACTAACCTCTATTGGTGGCATCTTGCCTGCTTATTTAATTCTTCCCCTCAGCTTTCCCCCTTCCAGTCTGAGGTCTATGCCTTTAACCCCCGCCTGATTAAGGGATTCAAAAAAGCTCTCTCCGACACTACCAAGAGCGACATCAATGATGCCTATGCCATTGCTGAGCGTCTCCGTTTCGGTCGCCTTCCCGCTCCATTTATCCCAAATGACCCTGAATCAAGTTCAGGGCTCTCCAGCGTCTGACTCGCTTCCGCTGCCACCTCATGCACCAGATTACCAGAGAAAAGAATTATTTTCTTTCCTTCCTCTTCCTCAAATTCAGCGAATACCAAAACCTTGACCCCTTCTCCAATACCTTTGGTGCTGCCTCACAGGCAGTGCTTACCGATTACCTCACTGTAGATGAGATAGTAGCTACTCCCTTAGAGGAATTAGCCCAGCTCTTAGCCAAAGAAGGTAGGAATCGCTTCCCCAGTCCTGAAGCGGTGGCTGCCGTCATTAAGAGAGCAGCCAGGGATTCCTATCGCCTCCATCCTGCCTTGAATGAGCCTTTGAACCTGATACTTGGGGCTACCCTGGAGAATATTCGCACCCTATCCCAGCAGATAAAGAAGGTAGACCGGGCTATCGAACGGGAGGTTCGGAAGTTCCCCAACCCTCTAAGTTCAGTACCAGGCTTGGGACCAGTCTTTGTCGCCGGGATAATGGCTGAAATCCAGGATATCCATCGTTTCCCCGACCAGGCTTCCCTGGCAAAATTCGCCGGGCTCTTCTGGCGCACTAGTGAATCAGGCTCATTTCAGGCTGAGGAAACTTCTCTGGGCAAATCAGGCGATGCCTATCTACGCTACTACCTTATCGAGGCGGCCAACTCGGTGCGGATGCACAATGCCGAGTATGGACGCTATTATCTCAGTAAGTATAACGAGAGCGCCAAGCACAAACACAAGCGGGCATTGGTGCTGACTGCCCGTAAGTTAGTGCGATTGGTTGATGCTATGCTGCAGCATAATCAGCTCTACGTTCTCCCACCCATGAATTTGACTGAGGAGGTGAACGAGTCGGCCAATATTAAGGCCCGGCCAGCCAAACAGCACAACTATCGGCAACCCGGATCTCGCTCTCCAGTGCTCTGTGCCTGAGAGTTGCTGGGATCTTTATAATGCTCTTCTTTAACTCATGCTTACCACACGAGGAAGGAGAGCTGTTGCCCAAAGATACCCCTTATTCTGTTGTTAATGTGCAATTACTAAAACTTGACATTTCACCGCAGGACTTTTCTTCCTTACCCGAGTCTCTTCCATTTGCGAGGTGAAGAACCTTTCAATCCTCCTAGGGATAGCTTCTTCGCAATTTTTATTTAACTCTCTTTTCAGAAACTCTGCAAGGCCTTTGAGATTATGCTTCTAAAGCAACTCTAATCCGACACGGTTATGTAATCTTTTATCTTTTCAAATGTTCCCTGGCCGATGCCTTTGACCTGGAGCAAGTCTTCAATCCTCTTAAACGGTCCGTTTTCGTTGCGGTAGTCCACGATAGCCTGAGCTCTAGTTTTGCCTATCCCTGGCAGTGCTTCGAGAAGCCAGGCTTCCGCCCGATTCAAATCAATCTTCTGAGGAAACTGTTTTTCGCCTTTCTGTGGGATGTAGATCTTGATATGGTTAAAGTCAGCATCAGACTCAATGCCAGCATCCAGAAGAAGAGCTTGCACGGTATCACCTTCCTTCCAGGGATAGAAACCAGGGTTACTCACAGCTCCATCAACACAAATCTCACCACCTTGCCAGGAAGGCGATGCTTGAGAAAGAACAACTTCAATGGGTGGGCTCTCGATGCGCTTTATCCCTATTATTACACCGCCAGCTATCACAGCGATAACAAGAAAAACGGTTACGAAAAGGTAAAATCTATCAGCACGACTCATAATGTAGCTCCTTTCTCAATATAGTATGTTGCATGAATCACTGCACAACCAGATTGCTTCGTCGTTTGTGCTCCTCGCAATGACAAAGGGCAGTTCCAGTGCTAAAATTTTCCCCGTGGCAAAAGATTCCAAAACGGTAACCATCAATCGCAAAGCTTATCATGACTATTATATCCTGGAAAGCCATGAGGCCGGCATAGTGCTTAAAGGCTCTGAGATTAAGTCTATCAGGGCTGGCAGGGTGAATTTGCGTGATGCCTATGCCAAACCTGAGAATGGTGAACTCTGGCTACATAATAGTCATATTGCCTCTTATGATGCTGCTAGGTACAACACTCATGAGCCGACACGCCCGCGCAAGCTTTTGCTGCACAGAAAAGAAATTGATAACCTTGCCGGGAAGGTAACACAACGAGGCTTGACATTAATGCCGCTTAAGTTGTATATTAAGAATGGGGTTGCTAAAGTAGAACTTGGGGTTGCTAAAGGGAAGAAGCTTTATGATAAAAGGGAAGCTATTGCCCGCCGTGAGGTGGAGAGAGATATAGAGCGGCAAATGAAGCTAAGAAGGAGGTAAGAATGGTCTGGCATATTTTAGCTATTGTCTTCGGTGCTTTAGGAGCGCTGTCAGTGCTTTGTCCATCACCTTGTAGCAAGGTTCTCTGCGGGGTACTGGTAGTTATTTTTGCTTCCCTAGCTCTTAGGGCTTTTAGGAAGGTAAGGCAAAAATAGAAGCCGAGCCGATATAAGGGGGCGCGTGGCTTCGACAGGGGAAGGCCTACAGAATTGCAGGCTGAGGTGCTACTAACCTCATAAAACAAGTGGCAAAAAACAACTGCCGAACCTGTTTACGCTTAAAGGTTCACATCCAGCCTGACCTCTCCTCGATGGGTTGGGATTGGGTATCACAAAAGTCGAGGTGCTCTAATCCCGACGCCAATAGGGATTAGCTAAGAAAAATTGGCTGGTCTAGCTGGATTCGGTCAGCAGAGGAAAGCTAGACGAGATAAAAAGAGCTGACTAAGCCTGTAGGATATTCTGGCAACCTTCTTCTGGACGGGGAGTTCAACTCTCCCCCGCCTCCACCATACCGAAATTTTGAGGCTCCAGTTCTAAACTGGAGCCTGTTATTTCGTTAGCTTTGCCTGGGTTGAATACCGTTATCTTGGTCTCAGGCTTGTGCCTGAGGGATTCAAACACAGAATAAAATGGTGGCTTGGGCTGAATCGCAACGATGGAGCGAATTGCCTACCAAGGGTAAGAATCTGACCGATTTCTGGACGATAAACACTTGGCCGTTCCTTGGTGCTCGCTTTGTTGTTTGCTCGGAGGCTTTATGCGTGAGACCAATACTGTCAAGTTGCCCATTGGACGCAGTAGTGTTAGATCTTTTCGTGGGCTCAGGAACTACGATGAAGGTTGCGCTGGAACTGGGGCGCAGTGCGATTGGGATTGAGTTGAATGCGAGATACACCAAGATTGTAGAGATAAGAGTGTACTGTTTGAAGGGAAATGATATAATCCGTAGACGAGCGCATTGGGCAGCTTCCCATTAGTGGTTTGGAACAAGAAAAAATGGACTGTGAGAACTGGGTACAACATATTCGCCAAGAAATAGAGAAGTCGCGCAACGTTAGATTGTGGCAAGACTCCATTCACATGCTAAACACAGTAAGCGAGAGCATCTTTTCAAGGAGTGCCCATTTCATCCTTGAACTTCTTCAAAATGCGGAAGATGCCCGCTCCAATTCCGGTAGTGGCGAAATCGAATTCTCTATCTCACCTGCCCGAATCAAGGTGACGCATAACGGAGTGCCATTTACTGATACAAACGTTGATGCCATCTGTGGTGTCCGTTCCAACAAGAAACCCGAACAAGGAACTTTGGGTTATCTAGGGATCGGATTCAAATCGGTGTTCAAAATCAGTGATTGTCCGCAAATACACTCTAGTGGTTTCCATTTTAAGTTTGACAAGAATGCTTGCAACAACCCAAGCAACGAGCCATGGCAAATAATGCCAATGTGGATAGCGAATGTTCCCGAACCATTAGACCCTGCCCTCACGACGTTCATCCTTCCTTTCCGCAACTTTGAAGCGTACAATCAGACACTACAGGAACTTAAGAAACTTGATGTCCACATTTTTCTATTTCTTAAGTGGTTAAGAAAACTCAGGATAGTAGATGAGGTGAGCGGAGAAAGAGTCCTGATTGAAAATCTAGGCGAAAATAATAGAGTTGCATCACTGAAAAAAGAGGATAGGAAAGGCAGCAAAACACACCGATTTGTGATCTTCAGGCGAGTAAGCCAAGTGCCTCCAGAAGTCGCAAAAGACAACTCTCTGGAATTCTACAAAAGGCAAGCAGTTAAAGAACGGGAAGTAGTCTTGGCTTTTGGTGTAGACGATGCTGACAATCTTCAGCCTATTGAAGACGCAAGTGCTCTTGGGTCCGTATCATCATTCTTACCACTGGTCGAAGAAAGAACAGGAGCCAAATTCCTGATCCAATCGGATTTCTTAGTCCAGCCAGGTAGAGAGGCTATCCAGTATGAACTCTCTTGGAATCATTGGCTAATAGGAGAAGCTACTGAAAGGGCCAAAGAAGCTATAGAAGAATTCAAAAAGCATCCCAAGTGGAAGGGATAGTTTCTAGCAGTCTTCAAATTTGAAACTGACTGGATACAGCCATCATTTGTAAAACTGTTCTATCCCAAGCTTCAACAGCCTCTCATAACCTATCTAAAGACCTCTCAGAGCTATCCTACAGAAACAGGTCAGCATGTCAACCCGTCGCAAGCAGTGCAACTCGAAGAAAAGGCAAAGGGACTCGTGTCAGATAATGATTTACTACTGCTCTTCCCAAACAGCACTGGCCTGAGTCTTGCAGCCACTAACCTAGAAATCAAATCCATCCCCGATGAGGTTCAGTCGCAGGTTCAGAAGCTTGACCTGGGAAGAATTGCACGCAACAAACAATTTCTTGAGGAAAAGCTGAAACAGCCCGGTCATGAGCAATGGTTTGTGAAACTGTACGAAGCGATGGCTCAAACCGACCAATACTTCAAACAGGAGAGAGCACAGAACAGGAGAGGACAGTTCTACTATTATGACTCACCCATCTATGTTCTAACTGACAAGAACACGGTTGTCCCTGCCAAGGAAATCTACCTCAGAGAAATTCCACAAGAGGTCCTACAGCTTCGTAAACAATTCCCTGAAGTCGATTCCCTGTTAAGCTCATACCAGCTCATTCACCCCAAACTTGGTACACATGTCTTGGTTGAATTCTTTAAGGAACGCACTCATGTTCAACCCATTGATTATGGGAAGGTTTGTCGAGAGGTCTTTCAGCCCAAGGTGAAAGTCGGCGTGCAGGCACCACCAAAAGATGAGTTGATCGCCTATACACGTCTTCTGCAA
>MNYE01000047.1 GCA_001873005.1 Dehalococcoidia bacterium CG2_30_46_9 | reverse complement strand
CTGAATAAGCAGGAGCCTCGCCTCTGGCATCATAAATGTCCCCCGTGCCAAAGGGAGGATCAATATAGATTAGCCTAACTCTGCCTTTAACATCGGGATCATTCGTCAACGTCTTGAGCGCCTGCAGGTTATCACCGAAGATAAGCTTGTTTGTCCAGCCATCGCCATTACTGCCGAAAGTTTTCACTGGTTGCAAAGGCACTGCGAATGTATCTGCCAGAATATCCTCCTCCCGCTCCTTACCAGCATAGGTAAGTTCATATTCTTTCTTGGTCTCAAAGGGGATTATATGGCGATAGCTATCTGGCAAAGGTTTGCCTTCCCTCAAGCACTGAGTAATGAATTCAATCTCGCTCTGGCTTAATCGCTCCATAATAATCCCCTCACTGAATCTCGCTCCTCATGGATGCAAAAGCGCCTGGCTCTACAATCCAGAGTTTGTTCGTGGGCGGCGAAAGCCAATGCTGCTCGGATATCTTCCTTGGTAAGTGAAGGATAGGCTTCGAGTATCTCTGTCTCGCTAGAACCCGCAGCCAGATTGTCCAGTATCAAGGAAACCCAAATTCGAGTTCCCTTGATGCAGGGCTTGCCAAGACAAATATGGGGGTCAATAGAGATGCGTTCCTTCCAATCCTCCATCTGGCGAACCTCCAGTATAGTTACAGGATAAGGCAGTTCTTACTAAATGATATTATAGCACCATCTTTCTAAGAATCTTTAGTCGGAGAAGAAGGACTTGAACCGCTGACTCACAGCTTTACAACTCTTGGATTCACGCGGCATTTTTCGGCAACAACAATGGCTTGAATTTGGGAGATAATATCATCTAGCCTGTTCTGGTGGCTGGTTATGACGTAGTCAAAAAGTGGCAGGCTCTTGATTTCTTCTGCAGCCTTTTCTAACCTGAAAGCCAAATCTGCCTGCGACTCGCTGCTTCGCCCCTTCAGCCGTCTTCCCAATTCGTCCATAGAAGGGGGCATAAGAAAGATAAATATTGCCTGAGGCAGAGTTTTCTTAAGTGTGGCGACACCTTGAACATCTACCTTGAAAATGGCATCTTTTCCCTTAGTCAAGGCTTGAGTTATTTCCTCTTTGGGCACGCCATAATAATTGCCATAGACCTCAGCCCATTCTATAAGTTCGCCTTTTTCCCTCATGTGTTGAAATTTGTCCTTTGAGAGAAAGTAATAATCTATTCCATGTGTCTCTGTAACCCGCCTGTGGCGTGTAGTAGCTGTGACAACATAGTGGAAAGGTAACTCGAGCTCTTTGAGCTTCTTAAGCACAGCGTCTTTTCCTACTCCAGAAGGTCCGGAAAGGATGATAAACAGGTTTTTTTGTTCGGCCAGCAACGACATCTTTTTAGAATTCAAAAATCAAAGATTAAATTCGAGATTGCTTCGCCTTCGGCTCGCAATGACATGGGGAAGCGGCTCGCAATGACAGCAAATCCTGCCAGAAGGAAGGATAAGAGATTCCCGCTACCTGGCTTTGGTTGATGATTGTTCCTCCTTTGGCTACCAAGCCTGCTATGGCTAAACTCATGGCGAGTCTATGGTCTCCATGGCTATCAACCTTGGTGCCTGTCAATGGTTTTCCCCCCTGGATAATCATACCGTCAGGTAATTCCTCAATATCAGCCCCTAGTCTGGAAAGCTCCTGGCAAATATTGGCAATTCTGTCAGATTCCTTCACCCGCAGCTCGCCAGCGTTCTTGATTACAGTTTTACCTCTAGCGATACAGCCAGCTACAGCCAGCACAGGAATTTCATCAATAAGACGAGGAATAGCATCACCACCAATCTCAATCCCTTTCAGCTCGCTTGACTCTACCACAATATCAGCGAGTGGCTCGCCTCCCTCCAATCGTTCATTTTCTATCTTTAGCTTGGCTCCCATAGCGAGAAGAACATCTATGATTCCTGTTCGTGTGGGGTTAATCCCACAATTCCTTATGACTATTCTGGCATTGTGATGGATAGCCCCGGCAACGAGGAAATAGGCTGCTGAGCTGATATCTCCGGGAATATTAAGGCTGAGGGACGGTAGAGGATTGGTTAGAGGTGCTAAGGAAATTGAATTTCCTTGATTTTCCAATCTGGCTCCCATTCGTTTGAGCATCCTCTCAGTATGGTCTCGTGAAGAAACCGGCTCATATAAGATGGTGTTGCTCTGGGCAAAGAGCCCGGCTAAAAGGATTGCCGATTTTACCTGAGCACTGGGAACAACCATTTCAAAATCAATACCCCGAAGTTTCCCCCCCTTAATCACCAAAGGAGCAAATGAGTCACCGCCCCTTCCCCAGATTTTTGCCCCCATTAAGCGTAGAGGCTCAATTAGCCTTCCCATGGGGCGGGAGCGAAGGGAGACATCGCCAGTAATTACGGAAAGAAACGCTTGACTGGAAAGGATGCCAGCAAGAAGGCGCATTGTCGTGGCACTATTCTCGGCATTGAGCACATTTTTAGCTTCCTTAAAGCCGTCTCCTGAGACTAATAGAGAGATTGCTTCCCCTGAAACAAGTTCAGGGTCGCAATGACAGGGAAGGCGGCGAATCTTGACCCCCAAGGCTCTTAAGCAGTTCACTGTAGCCAGACAATCTCTGCCAGGGGAAAAGTTGTTAATTTCAGCTTCGCCCCGGGCTAAGCTATTAAGGATGACAGCGCGGTGAGAGATTGACTTGTCACCGGGCAAAGTGATTTCTCCCTCTAAACGGGAGCAGGGGGTAATCTCTCTTATTTCGCCTTGCCTTACCATTCTTGTAGCCATTCCTGTCTTGCCTTATTAGCTTCAGTCAAAACTTCCTGTAATTTTGTATCTCTGGCATTTACCAGTTGGCGATACTTATCCAGTTCTTGTTTGAATTTGTCAATCCAGCGGAGTATAGCTTCAGAATTAGTGAAGCAGATATGGGCACTTACTTCAGGATTTCCTGAAGCCAGGCGAGTAAGGTCACGGTAGCCAGAGGCAGCCAGGCGAGACATTTTGTCCCAGGAAGGGTCTTTAGTAGTAGTTGAGATGAGGGCTGCTGAGAGTAAGAGAGGCAAATGACTGATGCCAGCTACCAGATCATCGTGTTCCTGAGGGTCTATCAAAACTGGTGTGGCTCCTAGCCTCTTTATCATATTTATCACTTTGTCCCGAGCCTCAGGTGGAGTTTTCTCTGCTGGGCTAAGACAATAGACACATCCCTGAAACAGTCCAGCTTCAGCAGCCTGAATGCCATAGATTTCCTTTCCCGCCATAGGATGTCCACCAATAAAATATACCGTTGGTGGCAGTATCTCGTGAGCCCACTTCATGACCTGAAACTTGGTACTGGCAGTATCAGTAACAATACAGCTATGAAGAAGATGGGGAGCTATCTGAGAGAAGATTTCCTTTATCGTTAAAACCGGGGTAGCGATGATAACGATTTCAGCCCCTTTCACTGTATTCTTTAAGTTTGTCTCTGCCCGATCAATGGCGCCCAGGCTCAAGGCTGCGGCAGCAGTTTCCCGGCGGCGAGCGTAGCCAACTATTTCCCATCCTGGCTCGTTTTTTTGCTTTAAGGCAAGCCCTATAGAGCCGCCGATTAGCCCCAAACCGATGATGGCAACCTGCACTGTATCATTATAGCATGGATAGGAGCCTATTCTTGTTTCTTCTGGCGATGAAACTTACTCCGAAAAGGAGAAGGGCACTTACAGCAAAGCCGATAAGACCGAGATCACTTTTTAGTGGGATATTAAGGCCAGGAAGTTTTCCTATGAGTCCAATCACTCCACCACCTATAAGAGCCGCTAAGGCTCCTTGTG
Organism: Dehalococcoidia bacterium CG2_30_46_9; assembly: GCA_001873005.1. GTDB lineage: Bacteria > Chloroflexota > Dehalococcoidia > GIF9 > AB-539-J10 > CG2-30-46-9. The sequence goes on along the minus strand of MNYE01000047.1, from coordinate 2,796 downwards.
GAGTTATCTTGAGCTTATCTTTATAAAACCCAGCAATTACGGGAACAACCAGTCCACAGGTGAAAATGGTATAGGCAAACATAAGAGATAAATAAACTTGTTTCAAAGTTAAGGCTAACACTAGCGCTAGAATACTTAATGTGACTAAGCTCAAGCGAGTTAACAAAACAGTCTTTCGTTCATCAGTTGAAGGGTGAAATCGCTTAAATATGTCCTCTGTCAGGATGACACTCTGGCTGAGGAGACAGGTGTCTGCTGAGGACATCAAAGCAGCAATCACAGCAGCAAGGATTAATCCGCTTAAACCAGGAGAAAGAACTCCGCTTACTACCTGAGGAAAAGCTTGCTCGGGTATAATCTGGGGGTAAAGAACTTTGGCGCTCATTCCTATCAAAGCAATGGCAAAAGCCAGGGGAATAAAAAAGAATGCTGCCAAAAAAACTGACCTTTGGGCTACCTTCTCATTTTTAGCACAGAAAAGTCGAGTATACATGTCAGGCCCCACCACATAAGTCGCTCCGACGAGAATCAAAAGGGATAAGAACATCTTCCAATCGAACTCGGGGTTTAATGGAAAAGAGAAATAACTGGGAGGCAGAGAGACTTTTAGCCCCTCAAGTCCTCCCACCTGAGAAAAAACTAATGCTAAAGCAGCAAAAATTCCCACAAAGAGTATTGCTGCTTGGAAAAGATCAGTATGAATAACTGAGAATTGCCCACCCAGAATGGTATAAATTACCACAACCAAGGTGAAAACAACCATCCAGAAGGTGCCAGAGCCTATCCCCAAAATAGATAAAAAGCTTCCTGCGGCGACAATTTGCCCTGCAACCACACCTATCCAGGCAATAACGATAAGGATTGAAGCTGCCAAACCTACCCGATGATCATATTGCTTTTGCGCCAGTTCTGGCAGGGTATAGAGTGCTGCCCCTCGAACCTTGCGGGCAAAGAAAAAGCCCAAAATCACCAGGCCAACAGAGCCAACAAGGAGCCACCAGACACCGGGCAAACCTAGCCCAAATCCGAGTTTAGACGTCACTATGAGTGCTGAACCCCCGATAGCAGTGGCTACAAGCGACCCGGTAATAAATGGCAAGGTTCCTCTACGCTGGGCAACAAAGAAGCCATCTTGGCTTCCTGCCCTTTTTCTACTCCACGCACCTATGCCAATCATGGCAAGACAATAAATGACAATTATGACGAGTTGAAGCATATTAGCTAGTTAAGTGAATACAATCTCCAGCAAAAACATTTCTTGTCGAGCCATCCTGGCTTTTTACCAGGAGCGCTCCATTGGTATCAATGCCTATTGCCTTGCCCACTATCTCCTCACCTGGCGCTACAATTCTCACATCTCTGTTCAACGTAGCGGAAAGGCTCTTCCATTCTTCCAGTAAATCGGTTTTTGTTAATACAGCTTGCTGCTGAGCGTAGCGAAGAATTTCCGTTACCACCGAGCGGAAAAACTCCTTCCTTGGCATTTCTCTTCCTAGTTGCTCCCTTAACGAAGTTGCCTCTCTTTCATGCTCTGAGATAAGGGTATTGGCATTCATGCCTATGCCCAGATTGACGGAATTTACCTTATCTATTTCCGCATCCATCTCAGCCAATATGCCACATACTTTTTTGCCTTCGATCAGGACATCGTTAGGCCACTTCAATTCTGCCTTTAGACCGAAGAGCCTTCTAATGGTTTTTGCCACAGCTACTGAAGCCATTAGATTTATCCTCGGAGCGTATACAGGGCTGATTTTCGGTCTTAAGATGATGGTAAAATAAATTCCACCTTTTGGGGAAAGCCATTTTCTGCCCAGTCTTCCTTTGCCTTGAAATTGAGTTTCCGCAACTATAATTGTTCCTTCTTCTGCCCTTCCCTTAGCTAATTCTCGGGCGACATCCATAGTCGAAGCAAGCTCATCAAAATGATGGATTTTTTGCTCCCAATCCGGGAATTCGTAGGGGAGCAGTAGGTCCGGAGAGGAAACTAAGCAATAGCCTTTTGGCGAAGCCTTTATTATATAGCCCTCTTGTTGCAAACTATGGATGTGCTTCCAAACGGAGACCCGGGAAATATCCAGTTCCCGGCTCAGTACTTCACCGGAGACATAATCTGGACTCGTTCGAAGAACCTTTAATATTTCCCCACTTAGTTCGTTAACCATAATCCATATAAGGTTAACAGACTGGAATCAATGTGTCAAATTCTCTACAATGGCAGTGTTGAAGAACAAGGGATATACAATATACTCCGTTCTCACCTCCTTGCTTTGGGAAGCAATTCTGGCAGTGGTAGTGCTCAGATTACTGCCCAAGTATGGAGTAAACATCCCCCTTTGGGCTCTTATTGTTTTGATGGCTCTCTTCGGAGCATACGAGTATATGAGTTATCGGCTGGGTAAGAGAGCACTGGATAGGATGCCTCTGGTTTCGTTAGAGGTTTTAATTGGCACCAAATGTAAAACCATCACCCCACTCAATCCGCGAGGTTACGTCCGAATCGGCGGCGAGCTGTGGCGAGCAAAAGCGGAATCAGACATCGCTGCTGATGAAGAAGTTACTGTTATAGGTGTAGAAAGGATGACCTTTTTGGTAAGGCCGCCCGACAATAATCGTAATAAGAAATCTAATCCTGAGTTAAGCTCAGGACAGTGATTAAGCTTTGCATGCCTCACCTATAGCGCGAATGGTAGCCAGGACTATAGCGAATCTATCACGTGTTCAATAGCTAATTTTGAGTTGTTAGGAAAACTGTTAGGAAAACCGTGTCAAATCATTTAAGTATGTCACCCAACT
>MNYE01000052.1 GCA_001873005.1 Dehalococcoidia bacterium CG2_30_46_9 | reverse complement strand
AACTAACCGAGTAGCCGCAGCTGTGAAATATGAAGGGAGGAAACTCGTCGAGGTTGAAGGGGAAGTTCTTAGTATTAAAAGGAGCGACTTTGGTGATATCAGTCAGTTGATGTTAGGAGATTCCAAGATCAGGCATGTAGATTGCTTCTTTAGAGGTAGAGATAAATCTCAAGTTCCCATAGGTGATACTGTTACTGTGAGGGGATTTGTGCAAGACGGGCTTATTTATCCCAGTAGTGGTGAAATTCAAATTCTCATGGGGGGATGTTCTTTAGTCAAGTAATCCTATAGACTTAAGGCAGTCACGCAAAACTTAAGGAACGCTAATAAAATAAGGAGCAAACTACAGAAGTCTGCTATCGAAGGGGGATTTATCAAAAGGAGGAAATAAATAGGAAGTAAGGGAAGAAAGAATGTGAAAAAGCCCAAGCAACAAAAGGAAAAGAAGAAGGGAAAATAAGAGAATGGCATTGTCTCTCTTTGAAATACAAAATGAATACTAGTCGTAAAGTATCGCTCTTTTCCCTTTGAAGTGCGAGTATTAAGGTGGGGGTAAAAATGGACAAAGGAGTGAATTTGCCCCATAATTCGGAAGAAATTCGTTCCTTTATCGCCATCGAACTGCCCGAAGAGGTGAAAAGCGGTTTGGACAGGTTAAAGGGGGAAATGAAAGAAACGGAATACACTTTTGTCAAATGGGTGGGGTCGGAAGGTATTCACCTGACTTTAAAATTTCTGGGTAATATTCCTTTTAAGCTAGTAACCGAGGCAACCAGCGCTATAAAGGAAGCCAGTGAGGGGATTTCCCCATTTCATTTAGAGCTTTCTGGTTTAGGAGCCTTTCCTAACCTGAAACAACCTCGGGTAGTTTGGGTTGGTATTTGGGGAGAGGTGGATAAATTATTGAGATTACAACAAAACATTGACTTTGCCCTTTCTCCTCTGGGATTTGCTAAAGAGGAGCGCCCCTTTGTGCCGCATCTAACTTTAGCTCGTGTTAGGCAAGGGGCTTCGTCTATTCAGATAAAGAACTTTGGCGAATTGGTGGCATCTGCCAATTTCAAAATGGCCCTGAACTTGTTTCAGGGTTCTTTTGAAGTAGGAGCTATTAGCTTGATGAGGAGTCAATTGACACCTAAAGGAGCTATTTATACTCGACTGTCAGTAACAGGACTGGAAGTTCTGAAAAAATGAAATTTTCTTGCAATTCCGATAAAATCTGCCTTTTCAGAATTTCTTTCTGTGATATAATTACTAATTAATTTTTGGTATGGGAGGATAGAAAATATGGAAGTTAATTCATTCCCAAAATGTCAAAAGTGTGGCAAAGGAGATTTGGTGCCTCTATCCGACTTCGGTAGTCAGGGTGCACCAATTCAGTACAAAGCCTGGGTCTGCACTAATCCTGATTGCGGCTACAATATCAAAATCAGGAATGGAGAGGTATACCTGAATGAGCCTATTCTTAGTGGTGAGCTTCATGTTCGGGGACACCAAGAATTTGCTCGCTAAGTAATGCCGGAGTCCCTTGAAAAATGAGGCTTTTCAGGGGTGATTATAGTTAGTCGCAAAATTTCTTATAATCTCTCTCCCTTGGCAGGGGATTAAGAGAAGAGGGAAATTCACTTTCAAATCCTTGCTAATAGGGTGTTTAAAAAAGTAGTTGCCCAATTTATTGGGCAATTGTGCCTGATGAATCAGGCAACTACGAAAATTTGGGGGTGAAACATCCCTAAATCGCCTCGTGCTGCACGACCCTAAAGGGTCGCACTACAAAATTTGGAGGTGAAGAGAGGGCTTTGGTTTCACCCTCACCTATCCTCTCCCTTGAAGGGAGAGGGATTTTATATGAAATTATGCGGAAGACTATAAATAGTGGGATTATTTAACTCAGGTCGGTTAGCTGAAGCCGCGGTTGATTTTTTCTTCCCAAAACAATGTGTTGGCTGTGGGAAAATGGGAGATTTTCTTTGTTCTACCTGCAGGGAGAAACTACCTCGGTTGTCGCCACCAATTTGTCCCAAGTGTGGCAAACCTCAAGCAAGTGGCATTGTATGCCCAAGCTGTCGGCAAAGAAAAGCTGTTATTGATGGCATCCGCTCTCCTTTTCTGTTCGACAATGTCATGCGCAAAGCCATTCATCAATTTAAGTACTACAATCTCAAGGCAATTTCTTCCTGTTTAGCTCAATTTTTGGCTGATTACTTGGCAACAAATCCTTTACCTGGTGAGGTTCTTGTTCCGGTACCCCTCCACCCAAAAAGGTTAAAACAGAGGGGCTATAATCAATCAAGCCTCCTAGCACGCGAAGTGAGTAAACTTGTCAACTTGCCAGTAATTGAGAACTGTCTTATTCGGGCTAAGCAGGGACAGCCACAGGTAAAGACAACTAGCGTAGAAGAAAGGCAAAAGAATGTGATTGACGCTTTTGTCGGTCGTGATGAAAGGGTAAGCGGCAAGCAGATTATCCTTATTGATGATGTATGCACTTCCGGAGCAACATTAGAATCCTGTGCTCGAGCCCTCAAAAATAGAGGTGCTCTTTCTGTGTGGGGACTAACTTTAGCCAGGGAAATTTACAAGTAAGGAGGAGGAACATGGAATTACAATTCGTCGCTAAAAATAATGTAGCACTCCCTGAAACGATGCAAGACTATGCTAGGAAAAAGATTGGAAGACTAAGCCGCTATTCCGCCACCATTAGTGGGGGCAAGGTGGAAATTTCTCGAGAGGATACGAAATCGCCTGACCAGCGATTTACCGTTCAGGTTACCCTTGATAGCAAGGGTATGCTTATTAGGGCTCAAGAAAAAGCCGAGGATATTTGCACAGCTATTGATAAGGTAGCGGATGTATTAACTACTCGAATTGAGCGTTACAAAGGCAAATTGTACGCTAAAAGAAAAGGTATTTCTGCAGTCCGTGAAGGTATGGTGGAGGTGGAAGAAAGCGAAATCCCGAGAAGGGTAGTAAGAACCAAGCATTTTTGGGTCAAACCCATGTCTGTGAGTGAGGCTACAGACCAGATGGAGCTTTTGGGACATGACTTCTTCCTTTTCATCAACGCTGAGAACGATAAAATTAATCTGCTATACCGCCGCAAAGATGGCAATTATGGGCTAATTGAGCAGGCTTAACCTTCTTCGCAGTCTCCTTTCCCTCCAATTTTGGGCTTTCTACTAATCATGCATTTCATCATTCTTCTGGGAATTGTTAGTCTCTTTGGGGACATAACCTATGAAGGAGCTAGAAGCATTACTGGCCCTTTCTTAGCTACTATGGGAGCCAGTGCTAGCATCGTTGGTTTAGTAGCCGGCATTGGTGAATTTATTGGCTATGCCCTGCGTCTTGCCTCTGGCTATTTTGTTGACCGCACTAAAGCATATTGGCTTATGACATTTATTGGTTATGGACTGCTCCTTTCAATTCCCTTACTCGCATTTGTTGGCTATTGGCAACTCGCTGCTATCCTGATCATTTTGGAGCGGATGGGGAAAGCAATTAGGAGCCCAGCCAGAGATACAATGCTATCTTACGCGACAAAAGAGGTAGGGAGAGGCTGGGGGTTTGGTATTCATGAAGCATTGGACCAGGTTGGCGCTATCATTGGCCCTCTGATCTTTTCCTTGGTATTTTCCCTGAATGGTAGCTACCAAAAGGGGTTTACTATTATGTGGATACCGGCTTTCCTTGCTTTAGCTACCCTTGCACTAGCAAGAAGGAAAGTTCCTTCACCACAAAAGCTTGAAGCTCCCCTAGAAACAGACAAGCAAAACATCAAAGGCAAACTCCCCAGAGTTTTCTGGCTCTACACTCTATTTACTTTACTTTCGGTGGCAGGATTTGCTAACTTCCAGCTAATCTCCTATCACCTTCATGTTCAGTCTATTGTCTCAGATGTTCAGATTCCCATATTTTATGCCGTCGCCATGGGTGTGGATGCCCTGGCAGCCCTTCTTGTCGGGAAAACATACGATAAAATTGGGCTCATATCATTATTAGCTGTCCCTTTGTTAACCTTACCCATTCCTTTCCTTGCCTTTTCCTATAGCCATAGTCTTGTGCTAGTTAGTGTCATATTATGGGGTATGGTGATGGGTATTCAAGAAACCATTATGCGTGCCGCAATTGCTGATCTAACACCTGTCGAGCGAAGAGGATTTGCCTATGGTATATTCAATACGGCATATGGAGCATCCTGGTTCTTGGGAAGCTCCCTCATGGGGCTACTATATGACTTCTCCCTCAATTATCTAATCCTGTTTGTGATTGTGATGGAACTGTTGTCGCTGCCAGTCTTCTTCTTGGTTAAAAGGAGGAGCGAGGAAAGAAATGCAAGGTAAGGCTAAAGGAATCTTCCAAAAATATTTTATTTTGCTGTTAATACTATGGGTCCTTTTTGTGCTATACCCTAATCCTTTGAAACTGATTATTAGCATCCAAAGGGTTTTTAGTCCAGACATTGATGCTGGTGCTGTTGCATCCATAATGAATGATTTTTCCTCTGAGCCCGTAGCTATAGAAAGAGCGGTTCTGGAGAAAATAACTTACCACTATGACTGGAAAGTCTATAACATGCCATGGTATTTTCCCACTGTTGAAGAAGTAGTGAAAAAAAGAGAGGGAGATTGCAAAGCCCGCGCCTTGGTTCTTGCTTCCATTTTTGAAGCTAAGAGCATTCCCTATCGTATCAATTCTTCACCCATACATATGTGGGTAGAATACGAGGGTAAAATAGAAACTCCGCTTGAGAACCCCAAAGCCAAGTTTTACCAACAGGATCCCGAGACAGGTGAAAGGCTGTTCCAGTTTCCCAAGATTGACTTGCGTGAGGTAATAGACTCCTTCTGGAGTGGCTTTTGGAATCCTATGCCTGGTAGTAGAAAGACTCTCCTCCTCTTGGGTTTGTTAACTCTAGGAGTAATAAGGGTGACTTTGTTCAAAAAAAGAGCAATTGACAAATCTTCTTAGCAAACTTATGATAATGGCAAATAATAGTCGGAGGTGATAAGTCATGAGCGAAAGAAAAACAGGACAGCCGTATTCTATGGAAGAAATACTCTCCTTTGATCGCATTAAGAGAGCTATGTCTGGCAGGGTTACAGACAGAGTAGAAGATTTGTGGCATGGTAAAGAGCCCATAAGTGCTGAGCAGATAAGCAACATTATTTCTGACGAATGGCAGAAGGTTAAGGATGTTGTGCTTTCATCACCAGCAGCCAGGGCGGCTTTTCGCAAGTATCTGGAGCGCACTGTATCTGAACAGATAGATAAGTTGATAAAAAGGGATAGGGGTGAGTTAGAATCATTAGGCGTCGTGGAGAAAGGTCTATAAATTGGCTGAACAGGACTTAGAGATAGAACAAATAGTCAAGCGACTTGATATGCTAAATCATAGGCTGGATAGTATGGATTCTGTAATTACTTCTCTGGTGGAGAGAGTTATGGGAAGACTTCTTACTATGGAAGTAACCTGTCCTAAATGTGGGGAAATTATCCAGGTTAATATAACCAGTAGTGTAAGGTTGCGAGGTAAAGAATAGATAGGTATGGGCAGTTAGCTCAATGCCCTGAACCCCCTGAAACAAGTTCAGGGTCAGGGAAAACCTTGAGACTGCCGGGGCAATAGTAGAACTTAAGGGAAATGACGCTTGCTACTTGTCAGGCTATCTTTGGTCTTGGTATTTTTTTCATCCTCTTTGCGGTTGCATCCATACTCTTTTCTAGAAGAGAGGAGAGGAAATACTATAATTCCATGTTGTCTCGAAGAGACATTAAAGAATATATTACCCACGAGCCAGAACGGCTCTGGTTAAGAGCCTGGCGAATAGGTGGTGAGATCTCTCTCATTCTTGGCATCCCATTAGCGATTGCCGGTGGTGTTCTCTGGCTAGTGTGGTATTAATATCCATGTTATCGGGATATCAAGGAGTTTGCGTAACTGCTCACCTATATTGTCATGCTGAACTTGTTTCAGCATCCCTGAAATTCATCGAGATTCCGAAACAAGTTCGGAATGACACCGACATTAGGGTAGCTGTGTAGTTACGAGTTTGCAATTGCTAATTTTGGGATATTGCTACACTAAGCAAAATTAGCTACGATTGGTTACTTAGGAGGAGTCTATGCTTGAATTGAAAACAGCCATAATCTCTGTTGAGATAGTAGCAGCTGTTGCTGCTACTATACTCTTGGGTAGTCTTCTGGGCTACAGAATAGGGCGATTGCGCCTGGCTATTATTGTAGGTGCTATTGTCCTGGTTGCTATCATAGCCTTTGCCGTATATGCTGCTATCGTTCTTACATAATCATCCTTCCCGCAACAATGCTCAGAGATGGCGTTAGGTGAGAAGTGAAGTTCTCTATAGTGTTTCCCTGAAGCCACGCTAAACAAATTGTCCTGTTCCTTGACATTATCGTTAAAATATTATAAGTTATTATCTTATCGTTAATAATAAAGACGAAATGCACAATCGGCTGACAGGGATGGAAAAGGCAAAGCTAATCCAGGAAATCATCCAGCTTCAGCAGCAGATAGGCCATGCTAGGGGACAATATGCACCTGAGGCTTGGATGGACTTAAGTCTAACTATTGGCCAGTTGAAGAG
>MNYE01000028.1 GCA_001873005.1 Dehalococcoidia bacterium CG2_30_46_9 | reverse complement strand
TTGAATTAGTAATTGGAGAAATGGATGCCATCTTGGGCAACTTACCCGGAGAAGTTGACTTTGAGAATATTGTTATTGATATATGGATGAGGTCTCAAAACGAGGCAGCGCTCAGGGAAGGTTTTAACCAGTTGGGTGAACTAATATTAAAGGCCAAGAAATCTTACCAAGAGACAAACAGATGGGATGAAGTTCTTTTTGGCAATAACTTTGGAGTATAGACATGGAGAGGAAGCCTTTGAAGTCGCTGGTAAGGGAAGTATTGGAAACAAGTGGCTGCCTGGTAGAGGAGGATAGAGAGCGACTGGAAGTTGTGCTATCTCAGGATGTTGCTACCACACTCGGTCTTAAGGAGCATCAATACCTCTATTTTAGTCCCGATAAAAGGAGTGACGATGGCATATTTGTTTCCTACGACTCCACAATATTAGAGCATATTTCCCAGCTCGTTGCCGGTCGAGGACTTTTTTACCAAGTTAATCTTGCCAATTTATATCTCAAACAGGAGGGGTTGCATGAAGCTATTTCCCGCAAAGTTACCTTCCCTAACTCTATTTATCGCCTGAAATCAAAAGGGAAGATGATAGTTTCCTATCTTGTTTTCAACTTTTGCTACTCAGCAATATCTGAGAGGAAAATGGAGGGGCTAATACCTGTCATAGTAAATGAGGTCACTCTTAGCACACCCATGGGAATACTCAAATACCCTGAATCAAGTTCAGGGTATCATGAAGAAAGTGAGGAAACAGGTGAAGTGGCAAGAAGACCAGTAGAAGAGGTTTATCAAATTGCTTCCCAAGTGGCTAGGCAGGAGGTCAAAAAAGCGCTTGTTGATTTTAAAAGAAGCCTGGAATGGCGCCTTAACCGAGATATTACCCGTCTACAAGAATATTATGGAACTCTTAAAGAAGAGTCCCAGAGTAGGATCGAGAAAAAGGGACTTACTGGCGAAGAAAAGGAAAGAGAGCTTTCTAAAATAAGAGCAATCGATTTGGAACTTAGGCGAAAGATCAAAGAGCAACAGGATAGATATGCTATCAGAGTGGAAGTTGAGTTGGCTACTGCCCTGCGGCTTACCTTGCCCGTCCGTTCAGTAGTACTTAGAGTAAGGCGAAAAAAGAAGGAAAGGGATTTTACCTTGCTGTGGAATCCCCTGTTAAAAGAAATAGAATTGCCCGTCTGTGAAGCATGTCTTAACACTATCGAAGAAATCTACTTCTGTGACGAAAAATTACATCAACTTTGTCGCCAATGTTATGAGTGCCCACTGTGCTATAAGAGGGTTTGCCGCGCATGCTATGCCAAGATATGCCCTCGCTGTCACGCACCTTTTCCCCTTAACCCTGAAACGAGTTCAGGGCTGGAATTGTAGCGCCGAGGCCAAATTGAATCTCCATATCCAACTAGCTCCTCATCATCCCAAGGGGTTACTCCTGTCTAATCCGGTGATGGTTGCTGCTGGCACCTTTGGTTATGGCACGGAGTACGCCGACTTTATTGACATACAAAGGTTAGGAGCTATTATTTGCAAAGGGACAACTCTTATGCCCAGAAAAGGTAATCCCCAGCCACGATTAGTGGAGACTGCCAGCGGACTGCTTAATTCTGTGGGCTTAGAAAATATCGGTGTTGAGGCGTTAGTCAGGGAAAAAGCACCGATATGGGCAAACTGGCAGGTTCCAGTCATTGTTAATGTTGCCGGGGAAGTAGTAGAAGAATATGTTGGCGTAGCGCAAAGATTAGAAGGGGTACCGGGGATAAGTGGCATTGAGATCAATATTAGCTGTCCCAACATCTCAGCAGGTGGGATGGAGTTTGGCATAAGTCCCAAACTTGCTGCTGAGGTAACTTCAGCAGTCAAAAACATAAGTAGCTTACCCCTTATAATCAAATTAAGCCCTAATGTAACCGATATTAAAGAAATTGCTTTAGCAGTGGAAGAGGCAGGAGCCAATGCTATATCTTTGATCAACACAGTAAAAGGAATGGCCATTGATATAGATAAAAGAAAGCCTTGTTTGGGTAATATAACCGGTGGGCTTTCTGGCCCTGCCATCAAACCCCTGGCTCTTTACATGGTTTATGAGGTGGCTAAAGTTGTCCATGTTCCCGTTATAGGTTGTGGTGGCATTGCTTCTAGCAGAGATGCCTTAGAATTTATTATGTGTGGGGCTAGCGCAGTGCAGATTGGCACCGCCAATTTAACTAATCCTCAAATCAGCCTTACTATATTGGAGGGCATAGAAAATTTTATGAGAGAGAAAGGAACTCAGGATTTAACTTACCTTGTGGGTATCGCTCAGGGTAAATCCTGATACCCCTGAACTTGTTTCAGGGTTATTTGGCTGATTCTTTCTTAATGAAATCTATGATATCTTTTGTCGGTGCACCCGGGCCAAAGACAGCTTTCACACCCGCCTGCTGTAAAGCAGGAACGTCATCTTCAGGTATTATGCCCCCGGCAATAACCAATGCATCGCCTCTCCCTTTTTTCTTCAAACCTTTTGTGACCAGGGGTAGTAACTCTAAGTGAGCTCCAGATAAAATGCTTAAGCCGACGACATCTACATCTTCTTGAACGGCCGCCTCAACAATCATTTCTGGGGTTTGCCTAATTCCGCTATAAATTACTTCCATACCAGCGTCACGCAGAGCCCGGGCAACAACTTTGGCACCACGGTCATGTCCATCCAGCCCTGGTTTAGCTATAAGAACACGAATTTTCCCCTGCTTTGCCATAGTTCGTTCATCCTCCTTCTAAACAACTAGGAATTCTCTTTGAGTACTGAAAACATTACGCAATACATCACACATCTCGCCCAGGGTGGCATAGGCTTCAACACACTCGAGAAAAGCTGGCATTGTGTTGTCATTGTTTTGGGCGACATTCTCCAAACGCTTAAGCGTTTGATTAACCTTGGTATTATCCCTGTTTTTCTTGAGTTTGGCTAGCTTATTCTTCTGGTTTATTTCTACTTCTGGACCGACTCTTAGCAATGTTATTTTAGGAGAGGGGGAGATAAATTTATTAATTCCCACCACGATACGCTGGCCACTTTCAATTTCTTTCTGGTAGCGGTAGGAAGACTCCTGTATTTCCTTCTGTTGGTATCCCTGTTCGATAGCCGCTGCGGCACCACCAAGACTATCAATCTTAGCAATATACTCGGCACCCCTCTTTTCCAGTTCGTCAGTAAGCCATTCTATATAATAAGAACCGCCAAGAGGGTCAACAACATCGGTGACGCCACTTTCATAGGCTAGAATCTGCTGCAAGCGCAACGACTGCCGAACCGACTCCTCAGTGGGAATGCAATGTCCTTCATCATAACAGGAGACCGCCAGAGACTGTATGCCCCCCAACACTGCCGCCAAAGCCTGAACTGTAGCTCTGGCAATATTATTCATGGGCTGTTGGCTGGTAAGTGTTACACCTCCAGTTTGGATATGAGTGCGGAACATCCAGGAGCGGGGATTTTTGGCTCCGAATCTCTCCTTCATTATCTTTGCCCAGAGACGCCTTAGTGCCCTTAACTTGGCTATCTCCTCAAAGAAATTGTTGTGAGTCTGGAAAATAAAGGATATTCTAGGGGCAAAAGAATCTACGTCCAGTCCCGTATCCACAATTGCCTTTACATACTCAATAGCATCAGCCAGGGTAAAACCAATTTCCTGGGTGGCGGTAGCACCTGCCTCTCGTATATGATAGCCAGCAATATTAATATAATTCCAGCGAGGAAGGTATTTGCTGCAGTATGCTGCTGTATCGGCAATCAAGCGTATTGAAGGTTTTGGTGGGAAGATATAAGTACCCCTGGCAATATATTCTTTGAGGATATCATTTTGAGTGGTGCCATCTAATTTATCTAGCGCCAGTCCCTGTTTCTTGGCTACTGCAATATACATAGCAAGAATAGGAGCACATGTGGCATTTATGGTCATAGAGGTGCTGATTCTATCTAAAGATATACCGTCAAATATAATTTCCATATCCTGCAAGCTGTTTACGGCAACACCAACTTTACCCACTTCGCCTCTAGCTAATGGGTGATCAGAGTCGTAGCCAATTTGTGTCGGTAAGTCAAAGGCGACGCTTAAACCGGATTGTCCTTCTTGCAGGAGATAGCGATAGCGCTGGTTAGTTTCTTCGGCAGACCCAAAGCCAGCATATTGCCGCATTGTCCATATTCTACCCCGATACATGTTCGGTTGGACCCCTCGAGTAAAGGGATACTCACCAGGATAGCCCGAGTCTTCAAGATAATCAAAGCCAGTCAAGTCCTCTGAAGTGTAAACAGTATCCAGTTCTATATCTGAAGTAGTTTCAAATTTATTCTGCCGCTCGGGAGAACGCTTTACCACTGGAGCTAAGCAATTCTCACGCCATTCCTGCTTAGTTTTGCTTGTCATTTCCTTATCTCTTGATTCAGACCTGAAACAAGTTCAGGTTAAAAGACCAAAAATTCCCTCTGCGTACCGAAAATTTTGCGCAACACATCGCATATCTCGCCTAAGGTAGCATAGGCTTCCACGCATTCAAGAAAAGCTGGCATAGTATTGTCCTTGCCTCTAGCCACATCTTCTAGACAGCGGAGAGTTTGACTGACTTTACTGTTGTCTCTTTCTTTTTTAAGCTGAGCAAGCCTTTCTCGTTGCCTTTTTTCCACCTCTGGCTTAACTCGAATCAGTCCTGTTATCTTGGGATAAGGGGAAACGAACTTGTTTACTCCCACTACAGCTCGCTGGCCACTTTCAACCTCCCTTTGATAGCTATAAGAGGCGTCCTGAATTTCTCTCTGTTGATATCCTTGCTCGATAGCAACAACCGCTCCGCCGAGGTTGTCAATTTTGGCAATGTATTCACTGGCTTTATTCTCTAACTCATTAGTAAGATACTCTATGTAGTAAGAACCGCCAAGGGGATCAACCACATTGCCAATGTCATTTTCGTGGGCTAAAATTTGTTGAGTCCTTACTGCTACTGTTACTGCTTCCTCCGAAGGAGGAGCATAGGCTTCGTCAAATGAGTTGGTATGTAGTGACTGTGTGCTTCCCAGCGTGGCAGCCAAACCTTGTAATGTTGTCCGTACGATATTGTTGTATGGCTGCTGTGCCGTAAGGCTGCATCCGGCAGTTTGAGTATGGAAACGGAGCATCCAAGAACGAGAATCCTTAGCGCCAAATCGCTCTTTCATAATCTTAGCCCAAAGGCGCCGTGCTGCTCTGAATTTGGCTATTTCCTCAAAAAAGTTGACATGACTATTAAAGAAGAATGATAGTCTTGGGGCAAAGGAATCCACCTCAAGCCCGGCATCAATGGCTGCTTTAGCATAAGCGATACCATTAGCCAGAGTAAAACCGATTTCTTGAGCAGCAGTGGAGCCTGCTTCTCGTATATGATAACCACTGATGCTGATAGTGTTCCAGCGGGGAATGTTTTTGGCACAATAGGCGAATATATCCGTAGTCAAACGCATGGAAGGACGAGGTGGGAAGATATGAGTACCCCGGGCGATATATTCTTTAAGTATATCGTTCTGAACAGTGCCCTCCAGTTTGCTCGGGTCAACTCCCTGCTTTTTCCCTAAAGCAATATACATGGCAAGAAGTACAGGGGCAGTAGCATTTATCGTCATTGAGGTACTTACCTTACCCAGAGGTATCCCCTGAAATAGCGTCTCAATATCCTGGAGACTGTCTATGGCGACACCGACCTTGCCCACCTCACCTTTAGCTTGTGGATAGTCAGAGTCGTAGCCAATTTGCGTGGGTAGGTCAAAGGCGACACTTAAGCCCGTTTGTCCCTGTTCCAGGAGATAGCGATAGCGCTGGTTAGTTTCCTCAGCACTGCCAAAACCGGCATATTGGCGTATTGTCCATATCCTGCCCCGATACATGTTTGGTTGGACGCCTCGGGTAAAGGGATACTCACCGGGGTAACCTAAATCCCTAACATAGCGGAAATCTACCAAATCCTCGGGAGTGTAAACAGTATCTAGTTCTATGCCCGAGGTAGTTTCAAATTTATCCTGCCGTTCAGGAGAGCGCTTTATTACTGGAGCTAAACAGCCCTCACGCCACTCCTGCTTAGTTTTGCTTGTCATACTACTTGCCCTTTTGTCGGCAGCTTGCTATTTCTTCTCAGGGTTAGCTCGAGCTAGGAAAGGAGTTAGCATGTCTATGGGCAAAGGAAACAGTATAGTATTAGTTTTTTCCGTAGCAATGGCACCCAATGTTTGTAAGTAGCGAAGCGTAAGAGCTGCTGGCTGGGTTGAGATAATACGGGCTGCATCAGCAAGTTTTTCTGCTGCCTGATATTCACCTTCAGCGTGAACAACTTTGGCTCGTCTGTCTCGCTCAGCCTCAGCTTGGGCGGCCATAGCTCGCTGCATTGTTTCGGGCAATTCCACATTCTTGACCTCTACCATACTCACCTTTATGCCCCAGGGATCTGTGCCTTCGTCAACGCTTACCTGAATCTTTGCATTAAGCCGGTCGCGTTGAGCCAATAGCTCATCCAATGCAGATTGTCCGACAACATTTCTCAAAGTGGTTTGCGCCAGTAAATAGGTTGCCTTGGCGTAATCATATACCTTGAGAATAGCGTTGGCGGCATCTACCACAC
>MNYE01000045.1:5255-6760 GCA_001873005.1 Dehalococcoidia bacterium CG2_30_46_9 | reverse complement strand
CGATCGCTGGTTTTTGGTGTACAAAATTTGCCGACATAGCCATAGAAGTCTTATACTTAAAACTTATGGCAATTAAGAAAGATTATTACGAAGTGCTGGGAGTGCCTCGTAATGCTAGCGAAGATGAGATCAAGAGTGCCTTTCGCAAGCTAGCTTTCCAGTATCATCCCGACCGCAATAAGGAGCTGGGAGCGGAGGAAAAATTCAAGGAAATAAACGAGGCTTACCAAATTCTTTCGGATCCTGGGAAGAGAGCTAGCTATGACCGCTACGGTCGAATAGTTACTCAAGGAGAATCCCCTGACTTTGGTTTTGGTGGACTGGGAGACATTTTTGAATCCTTCTTTGGTGGTTTTGGTGAACCACTATTTGGTAGGACTGCCCGGCGTGTCCCACAAAAAGGGAACGATGTGTATAGCAACCTTACTCTTTCCTTTGAAGAGGCGGTTTTTGGCTGTAAGAAAGAAGTGGAAATAAAGCGTATTGAAGTTTGTCCTTTTTGCCAGGGTATTGGCAGCCAACCAGGGACGACCCCCCAGACCTGTCCTGAGTGTTATGGTAGGGGGCAAGTGAAGAGGGAGCAGCAGAATATTTTTGGGCGTTTCACCCACATTATCACCTGTCCCCGCTGTCAAGGCAGTGGCACCATAATTACTAATCCTTGTTCTGATTGCCACGGCAGTGGAAGAATAAAGATAAAACGTAAATTGACGCTAGATATTCCTGCCGGGGTGGGTGACGGTTATCATATGCTCGTTAATGGCGAAGGTGATATTGGCTTATATGGAGGAGCATCTGGTGACTTTTACCTTACATTTTCAGTCAAGCCACACAAGCTATTCCGTAGAGAAGAGAACGATATACTTTGTGAGGTTCCCATTAACTTTGCTCAGGCTGCCTTGGGTGACGAGATAGGTGTTCCGTCTTTGGATGGGAAGATAAGCCTGAAAATACCGCCAGGCACTCAAAGTGGGAAGGTTTTCCGTTTCAAAGGCAAAGGAGTCCCCGATGCTAACGGTAGAGGGAAAGGGGACCTTGTTGTCGAGATTCGAGTGGTTACTCCTCAAAAACTGGACGGGAAACAACGCCATCTTTTTGAAGAATTAGCTAGAGTACTGCCCAAAACAGTCAATAGTCAACCCTGAACTTGATTCAGGGCTAAAGACTGTCGACTGCCGACTGATTCTTGACTATATCAGCCTTCTGAAGGCGTTTTCGGCTTCCTTTACAGGCAAGTCGTGAAACAAGACATTATAGATAATTTCCGTAATAGGTAGTTTTGTTCCTAGTTCTTGGGCCAGGTGATGAGTTGCCATAGTAGTGTAAATGCCTTCAGCAACCTGCGACATAGAGTTGTGTATTTCAGGTAGAGAACGGCCTTTGGCTAATTCGTAGCCGACATAGTGGTTGCGGCTGAGATTGCTAGCACAAGTGGCTATCAAATCGCCCAAACCAGCCAGACCGTAGAAAGTATCGACCTTGGCTCCTAGGGCTGTCCCCAGGGA
>MNYE01000045.1:0-5223 GCA_001873005.1 Dehalococcoidia bacterium CG2_30_46_9 | reverse complement strand
CAGCTTTAGCATTATCACCCAGACCTAAGCCATCTATCATCCCTGCCCCCAAAGCTATAATATTTTTCAACGCCCCGCCTAACTCAACTCCAATGACATCGTCGCTAGTAAATATAGTAAAATTCTCACACTTCATGAGCTCTTGTGCTTTTTTGGCAACTGTTATGTCATGGGAGGCAATTACTGCGGCAGCAGGTAAACCGTGGGCAATTTCCTTGGCTAAGTTAGGGCCGGAAAGAACGCAAATTTGTTCCCCCAAAGCGAGGGGGATTTCATCTGTTATCACCTGAGACATTCTTTTTCCCGTATCTGCCTCTAGCCCTTTGGCGGCACTCATTAACAGCATAGACTTCGTGAGATAAGACTTGGTGAGGATAACATTTTGTCTTAATTTTTGAGAGGGAACTGCCCAGATTGCCAGGTCAGTCCTGTCCAGGGCTTCTTTGATATTGTGGGTAGAAGAATAGCTATGCTTTCCCTGATTTAGTTCCTCAGCTTCCGCCTCACTTCGTGTCCAGAGCTTTACTAGTGTTCCTTTACTACTCAGCAGGCTAGCTAAGGTATTGCCCCAGGTAGTATTACCTATGATGGCAACTTTGGGCATGTTAAAAGAGCTGGCGCTCTGTTCCTTGCCTTAGTCTTTTGATGTTAGCACGATGTTGATAAATAACGAGCGCCATCCCGGCTAATCCGTAGGCAAGATAGACCGGCGGCAAATCGTAGGCGATGGTCAAAGGAACCATTAAACACCAGGTAGCAGTGATGCCAAGGATAGAGCCCAGGGACATATGCCGGCTGCGCAGTGCTACTACGGCCAAAACTTCGGTGCCTACTAAAGCCGCCGGGGGGTAAATGGCATACATTGCGCCAAAAAAAGTGGTTACTCCCCTGCCACCCTTGAACTTGGCAAATACTGGCCAATTATGTCCGGCTACCGATGCCAGTCCAGCCATGATTTGGGCTACTTGCCAATGAAGAGGAATACTACCAAGGAGTAAAATGTCATCTCCGACAATTACCTTAGCCAGCATTACTGCTCCAACGGCCTTGGCTACATCGAGGCCTATGGTTAAAGTGCCCAACTTGGTTCCTGTAGTTCTCATTACATTGGTGGCGCCAGTCTTGCCACTTCCGTATCGTCTAACATCAATGCCTCGAGCCAATTTACCTACTATCAGCCCAAAGGGAATAGAGCCAAGAAGATAGCCAGTAATTACTATGGCCACAAACTTGCCTACTATCATATTTGCACTACCTCCCGTCCCTCGCCAGATAAGGGGTGCTGACGGGAGGGCCTCCTTTTCCCTTGTCTGGCGGCTTTGGTGAAAGTCAAATGTAAAGGCACACCTCGAAAGCCAAAGCAATGGCGCAACTGATTTTCCAGATAGCGCTGGTAAGAAGAATAGACCAATTGTGGGTCATTGACCTGAAGAATAAATGTTGCCGCTCTGGATTCATCCTGATAGGCTTTAATAATGCGCAGTTTTCTCAAACCTTTACCAACTGGTGGATGGCTGCTTACTGCTTGCTTAACTGCCTTATCAACTGCTGATTGAGGTAGTTGCTTTTGTGTTTCCTGCCAAACATGCCAGGCCTCGGGTAAAATCCTATCTATACCTTTAGCCTGTTTAGCAGAAATGTAGAGAAGGGGAACATAGGACAGGAATTTGAGCCGTGACAAAAGAACACGCTGAAATTCCTTTTGTTGTACTGTAGGGACGAGGTCCCACTTGTTAACTACCAATATTATGCCCTTCCCTACCTCAATGATATAGCTAGCAATATGCATGTCTTGAGCAGTAGCAAAGTCGGCAGCGTCAATCAATAATAAGGCAATGTCACAGCGATTGATAGCCTGAAGAGCACGAAGCAAACTGTAATAATCAACTCCAGCAGCAACCCGTGTGCGGCGTCTAATGCCAGCAGTATCAATGAGCAAAATTTTCTTATCGCCCCATTGAATTTCCGCATCAAGAGAGTCGCGAGTTGTCCCGGGAGACTCATCTACAATAGCTCTTTCCTCACCGAGCAAAACATTTAGCAGTGTTGACTTACCCACATTAGTTCGTCCCACGATAGCCAGTTTCGCTTCTGGTGACTTAGTGAAAGGTTCTTGAGACGGTGTGGGAAGAACAGCCATGACCGCCTCCATCAACGTGTCTATTCCAATATTGTGATAGGCACTAATAGATATAGGGTGGCCCATACCAAGGCGATAGAAGTCGGCAATCTGACTTTCCTGTTTAGGAGAATCTATCTTATTTACCGCCAGTACCACACGTTTCCCTGTCTCACGTAACATCTCAGCTAGTTCTTCATCTGTGGCAATAATTCCGTCCCTACCATCTACGAGGAAAATTATGGCGTCTGCCTGGGCAATGGCAACTTTTATTTGAGATTTGACCTTTTGTTTTAAAGGCGACTCTGTTGAGCCAAGCGAGTGATCTGGCAACCAACCGCCAGTGTCAATCAAAGTTACCTCCCGTTCCTGCCATGTCACGGAAGCAAAAACGCGGTCTCTTGTCGTCCCGGGTAAATCAGCAACAACAGCCAGGCGCCTGCCAGCCAAACGATTCAGTAGGGTAGACTTGCCCACATTAGTTCTGCCGACAATAACAACGATAGGTTTTGCCACTTCTCTTACCTCAGCTACGGAAGCATCTGGACTAATAGCGCTTTCTGGAGATGAAGTCTATTTTCCGCCTGGTCAAAGACCACCGATCTGGGATCATCCAATAGCTCCGTAGAAATCTCTTCGCCCTGATGAGCCGGCAAAGGATGCATGAACAAAGCATTTCCTTTAGCCAGATCCAATAATTTATTATCCACCTTGTAAGTAGAAAAAGCAAGACGGCGTTTCTCTGCTTCGCTTTCCTGCCCCATGCTAGTCCAGACATCAGTATATACTATGTCAGCGCCTTTAACTACCTCAGCAGGTTTCTTGGTTAGCTTGATTTGACTGGCGCTGGAGGCAGCAAGCTTCTTGCCCTGCTTTAATATTTCTGGCTTAATCTCGTAACCAGGGGGGGATGCGATATAAAAATTCATACCGACAAGTGAGGCAGCGAGAAACAAACTGTTGGCAACATTATTGCCGTCGCCAATGAAGGCTAAAGTTAAGCCGGAAAGCTTGCCCTTCTTTTCATAAATAGTGAGGAGGTCAGAGAGCGCCTGGCAGGGGTGTTCTAGGTCAGACAGTGCATTGATAACAGGTATGGATGAGTGCTCAGCCAATGTGTGCAGGGTATTGTGGGAAAACGTGCGAGCCGCGATGCCATCAACATAGCGGCTAAGCGTCCTGGCAACATCAGAAACACGCTCCCGCTTACCCAAACCTACCTCATCAGGGGGTAGGTAAATAGCATGTCCACCCAACTGATGCATGGCTACATCGAAACTAACCCTGGTTCGTAACGAAGGCTTCTCAAAAATAAGAGCCAGAACCTTTCCCGAAAGAAGATGTGATGGAGGTTTTGGCTTTATAGCAAGTGCTTGCTCGATAAGTTGCTCAATTTCCTCACGGCTTAGGTCAGATACCGAAAGCAAATCTCTTTTCATCTCTCAAAATCACAGATGCGTTGTTGAGATACTTCATTTATACTACTCTAAATATTCAGCAATTAGCAATCATTATATACAAACTTACGGGAAGACTATAGTATGGTTAGGCTGTTAGTATGTGGTGCCATAAACTGGGACATTACTTGTTTTGTTAAACAGTTGCCTGTGCTTGGTCAGGACGTTCCTGTAAAGCGTGTTTTGCGGGTGTCTGGGGGGACAGGTGGTAACGTAGCAGTAGCCGCAGCACGAATTTTAGGCTTTAAGGAAGTGGCTTTAGTTGCGGCACTTGGAGATGATGAGATTGCCCAGCGGCAACTGGAAATTCTTAACACTGAAGGAGTTATCACCGAGGGCATTCAGATCATACCAGGGGAGGAATCAGGGCAAGCCTATATACTTGTTGACCAGGCTGGTCAAAATGTTATCGCTAGTTGCCTGGGAGCAAATGCTAAGCTACAATCCTGCTACTTAAACCACTCCTCCGTTGAACGCCTATTGCGGGAATGTCAGGGTGTAGTTCTTACTGACCCTCCTTTAGATATAGCGACAAAACTGATAAGCTTGGCAAAACAACGTGGGATTCCCGTGCTATGGGATCCAGGGATATTGCTTAGTGAGAGATGGGAAGTAATACAGCCACTGGCAAAACAAGCAGATGTCCTTTTCTTAAATGAAGCAGAGGTAACTGTTCTTTTGGGAAGTGCGGAATTAGATACAGGCTGGCAGCGTTTGCTTGCCCTCGGATTTCGTAACCATGTAGTGTTTAAACTTGGTGCCCGGGGAGCAGCGATGTTTGAACCAGCTACTGGCATTGTGATTGAAGCGCCTGCTTTGCCTCTTAAAGCTCTTAGTCTGGACGTTGTTAATACGGTGGGTTGTGGCGATGTCTTTGCCGGGGTTTTTGCTGCCTACCATGTTATGGGAAGTAGCCTGGCAGAATCGCTTATTATGGCCAGCGCTGCCGCAGGATTTAATGCTACTCGGCTTGAAACTCGTGGCAGCCCTGATCGAGCTACCTTAGAGCACATAGTGCAACACAGCCGAGAACTTGGGTTTATGGTTCGGGAGCGCAAGCTATCTAAAAGTCGGTGAGCTCTCCATAAGCCACGACCCGATAATTTCGCGCCAATTATCTCTATCCGCATCACTAATGTCTGTTTATAGTCAACTCCAAAAATGGTTACACAAAGGTCATTGCGAGGCTGATAAAGTCAGCCGAAGCAATCTCGGAAGGAGCGATGGGATTGCCACGCTTCGCTCGCAATGAGAAGTAAATTGTGTACCGACTTATGTGGTTAACTATAATAACCAGGCTGCATCTTAAAGATTTTCGGTGTTTTTTCCATGATTTAACAATATTTCCTTTCGGTGATATATTAGATGACTTAATTCGCGGAATGTTGAAACTCTTTGATAATGTCCTCTAGAAAACTCGATAGAAATGTCCTCTTTCCGAAAAAAGTGTTAAAGAATAGGCATCTCGAAAGGAGGTGTCAAAATGGAAGGAGGAGCTTTAGCCATGAGTCAGAGGGAACGCACTCGCCTGGTCATGATGACCAGAGTAAGGGAGAAGGCAATGACGATCAAGGAGGCAGCGGAGGTGATGGGGGTAAGTTACCGGCAAAGTCGGCGGGTATACAAACGATATAAGGAGGAAGAGGA
>MNYE01000124.1 GCA_001873005.1 Dehalococcoidia bacterium CG2_30_46_9 | reverse complement strand
TGAGCCATTGCGGTAAGATGCAGAATAGAGTTGGTACTGCCACCAAGAGCCATATCCACGGCAAAGGCATTGTAAATAGAATCTTTAGTAATAATGTCTCTAGGTAAAACATTTTTCGACAATACTTCCATAACCTGTTGCCCGGCTTGATAGGCTAGCTCAATTCGCCTGGCCTGTGCTGCTGGTATGGTTCCATTACCAGGCAAAGCCATGCCTAAAGCCTCAGTAAGGCAGTTCATAGTGTTAGCAGTAAACATGCCAGCACAACTGCCATAACCAGGACAAGCAACTTTCTCCAGCTTCGTAAGTTCAGCCTCAGTCATTTCTCCTTTAGCAACTCTACCCACGGCCAGAAAGACTGAATTAAGGTCAACCGGCTTAATACTGTTCCCCTGGATAAATCTGCCTGCCAGCATAGGTCCACCACTGACAAAGATACAAGGCAAATCAAGTCTTACTGCTGCCATTAACATCCCAGGGATAACCTTGTCACAATTGGGAATAAATACCAGAGCGTCAAAGGCGTGAGCCTGAGCCAGGATTTCAACCGAGTCAGCAATAAGTTCTCTGCTGGGCAGACTATATTTCATCCCTTGATGATTCATGGCAATACCATCGCAGACAGCTATGGTATTGACTTCAAAGGGCACTCCATCGCGAGTACGTATTCCATCTTTCACTGCCTGGGCAATAGACTGCAAATGAATGTGTCCAGGTACAACTTCACTAAAACTATTGATTACCCCGATAAAGGGTTTATCCCAATCGTCAGACGAGCAACCTACTGCGTGCAATAACGACCTGTGAGGCGCCCGTTCAATACCCTTCTTTATCACATCACTTTTCATCCTGTCCCCTTGTTCATTAAATATGCGCCATAGCATAACACCAATTTGTTAGCAATGGAAAGTTTATAGGAATTTATTAGGGTGCTATTGCAGTGCCACGATTCCCTGTGGTTCCTGAATCTGTAATTTTACTGCCTATCACCTTTTCCTTTAGGGGATACTTACCACAAGTAAATTCCTTTCCTTCGGGGCAGTATCCTAATCTGACACACTTTGCGCCACCCTGTGCAAAAACAGCCGGCAACTTTTCCCGACATATCTCGAGCATCATATTTGCCAGGTCTCTTATTTCCCATTGAGCACGCATACAGCACCTTTCTTCAAAGAAATGCAGGAGCTCTCTACAATTCATAGTAACAACAATTTTTGTTTCTGTTGCCTGGGGGAGAATAAATCTTGTGTCCTCAGTCACCTTCTCGCCAACGATACCCTTCTCTTTGAACCTTTCTATCATCCTATCATAACTCGCCCGGATTTCATCCATAATCTTCATGAATTCAGCCCTTAAGGCCTCGTCTGCTTCAATTGATGGAGGCATGATATAACCGAAATTTGCTTTCTTAACATATCTCTGGCTCTGCTGTGAATAAGATGCTATTCTGTATCGTACAAGTTGATGTGTTAAAGCACGGGAAACGCCTTCAATAGCAAAAGTGAACTTGACATGCTCCAAAGGGCTCTGGTGCCCTGACTCTACAATCTTCCTGATAAAGTCAGTTTGTTCTTTTGTGTTCTTGTTTTCATCAAATACCTCTCCGGCAAATTTAGCAGAGTAGCATTGCCTGAAGGCAGCGTATAATAAAGGCAAAGCATTTTGTGTCACTTCTAACAACATTACATTTAGCTTGACCCGCGGCATATCTTTTATACCTTCGCCCTCAATGGGCATTATAACCTAAGATAACTCTTTTTGGTAGCCCTGAATCTAGTTCAGGGTTGCAATTCTAGGGAGAAAAAGCAATAATAAACAATGAAAAGGTGGCGCATTCGTCTAGAGGTTAAGGACACCTCCCTCTCAAGGAGGAGATCACCGGTTCAAATCCGGTATGCGCCACCATTATATCGTATAAGTATTATATGGTATAAGTAATGAAGCGTGTTTTTTCTGGCTTTCGACCCACGGGTAAGCAACATCTCGGCAATTATTTAGGGACGATTCAGAATTGTGTTGCCCTCCAGGATGAATATGAGTGCTTTTACTGCGTAGTAGATATTCATGCTCTTACTACGCTCGAGAACACAGAAAGGCTTCAGGAAGATATTTATGAGATGGTGCTTGATTGGCTGGCAGCAGGCATTGACCCTCAGAAGAGCGTTGTCTTTGTCCAGTCCCATGTGCCTGAGGTAATGGAACTCCACACTCTCTTAAGCATGGTAACTCCTTTAAGCTGGTTATTACGTGTGCCTACATTTAAAGAGAAAGTGAAGATGCAGCCGCATAATGTCAATTACGGGCTGGTGGGCTATCCTGTTCTTATGACTGCTGACATCGCCCTCTACAAAGGGGATATTGTTCCGGTGGGTGAGGATCAGCTACCTCATCTTGAGTTAGCCCGGGAGATAGTGCGCCGGTTTAATTCACTTTTTGGATTTGTGTTCCCTGAGCCGCAGGCAAGACTTACCTCTTTTCCCTTGATACTGGGTCTGGATGGAGTACAAAAGATGAGTAAAAGCTACGACAATCATATTGAGATTTCGGCTTCGCCTCAAGTGATCATGGAACGAGTGATGACTGCGGTTACTGACCCGGCACGACAATTTCGTTCTGATGCCGGACATCCTGAAATCTGTAACGTCTTCCGTCTGCACAAAATTTTCACTCCAGCAAGTGCTGATGAGATTGCCTCGGAATGTCGTAGTGCCGGCATTGGCTGTGTTACTTGCAAAAACATGCTGGCCCAGAATATTGGCTCAACACTTGAGCCATTTCGGGAAAGAAGAGCGGTATTATCCTCCAAGCCGGATTATATTGCTCAAGTCCTTGCTCAAGGGGCTAATCGAGCTGAATTCATAGCTAGGAAGACTATTAGGGAAGTCAAAGAAAAAATGAGGCTCCTTCGGCGCAGTAATTATAGTTAACCGCATAAATCATTGCACAACATTCCCCTGTCATTGCGAGCGAAGCGAAGCAATCTGTGCCATCCTACGTTGAGATTGCTTCGTCGCTATCGCTCCTCGCAATGACATAATGCAACTATTTTTGCAGAACACTATAGAAGCATCATATTTTCGTTTTGCCCTGCTGGATAAAACTTCAAGAAAAGCTTCAATCCTGGTATCTCGCTGGGCATCTGAATACCATCTGGAAACATTTCAGGAAATAGTTTTGCCTCTTCCTGAGCTCCGGCGGTGACGATAATCACTTTATCTTAGAGTCTTATTTCTTCTCCTCTAATTTTATTTGGGCTCTTCTAATTTGCCAGAAACGCGGCTGTCTTTTTCCCAGAAAGGCTTGCGCACCTTCCTTGCCTTCATCAGAATCAAACCAATCGGGATATAGTTGGCTTGAAGTTACCCCCATGGGCATCATAGTGTGTATCTCGGCATCAAAAGCAGCTTTAAGTATTTCAATGCAGCCTGGGCTTAGGGACAAAATCTCCTCACACCATTTATCAACCTCTTCATCCAATTTATCTAAGGGCACCACTGTGTTCACTAACCCCATCTGTAGAGCTTCTTGGGCACTATAGCGTCGACAGAGCATCCACATTTCTCTGGCTTTCTTGGCTCCTACTACTCGAGTAAGATAAGGGATTATGTATCCCTCGGCAGGACTTGATACTCTTGGTCCATTCTGTCCAAATTTGGCATTATCTGCCGCTATAGTGAAGTCGCACATATAAGCGAGATGGTTTCCGCCACCAATACACCAACCCTTCACCACTGCCATTACTGGTTTCCTACACATGTATATCAGTCGATCCGGTTCATAGCGCCAGTAAAACTGCTCTCTAAGCCCCCACTTCTCCCACTCTACATCCCCACCGGTGGAGAATGCCTTGTCACCTGCCCCGGTGAGAATTACTACTCCTATCGCTTTGTCGTGGCTAGCATCATAGAAAGCCTTGAATATTTCATCCTGTGTGTGAGCCGTAAAAGAGTTGAGCTTTGCTGGCCTATTGATAGTTATCCTGGCAACGCCACCCCCAATATGTTTATGGTGCTTCTTCTCATAAATAATGTCGGTAAAGTCTAATTCTGGCACCTTTTCCCATTGAGTCCACTTGTTTTCCATTCTTATTCTTCCTCCTTAAATCTAATATTTTTGTCTTGATATACTAACATATTTTGCTAACTTCCTGTTATCTGCCTTTGAATACAGGCGTTCTTCTTTCCTCAAAGGCAGATAATCCCTCGGCCATATCTTCAGAGCGGAAATGGTTGAGCATGGTTTGGCTTTCCAGTTCCCAGGCACTATGGAGGTCAACCTGCATCCCCTTGTTCACCAACTCCTTTATCCTCTTTGCTGCCAGGGGACTCTTGTTCTTTGTTACCTTATCTACCATCTCATTTACTGCCTCTTCCAATTTATCAGCGGGGACAACTTTGTTTATCAACCCAATCCTTTCTGCTTCAGCAGCGGACAGCCAATCACCGGTGAGAAGAAGCTCCTTTGCTTTCCTTGGACCTACTATTCTCGGCAATAGCTGCGTGTTCCCTCCCCCGGGGATCAATCCAAAGTTAGCATGCTGGTCTCCGAGTTGAGCCTTATCAGAGGCAATTACTATGTCACAAGCATTAACCAACTCTAAACCTCCAGCTAGGGCCATTCCCTGCACAGCACATATTACTGGTTTGCTTGACTCTTCAAGCGTCTTAAATGTCTTATGCCAGGATCGCAAAAATCTTTCTATCTTGTGTGGTGAATCTAGGATTCCTTTGATAGCCTTCAAATCTGCACCGGCGCTAAATGCCCTTCCTTTTGCCGCAATTACTATCGCTTTTATACTCTCATCCTTCTCAGCATCATCGGCCGCAACTCCTATTTCAGAAATGAGCTCTGGGCTTATAGCGTTCAAAGCCTCAGGACGGTTTAGTGTTATCCGAGCTACTCCTTCTTTCTTCTCAAATATAATAGTGCTAAACTTCATTTTAGCCCTCCCTCAAATTACATCATGGAATAGCCGCCGCTAATGCTGAGGGTCTGACCAGTTATAAAGCTGGCAGCATCGGAGGCTAAAAATACCACTGCGTTAGCAACATCCTGTCCCTTTCCCAGCCGTCGCAGAGGATAACTTTTTGCTATCTTTTCCTGTGTCTCGGGTGTAAACATCTTAGCTATGTCTCCTTTCCACATACTTTCCTCTCCCATTTCTTCGGGACTAGGAACAGTCACTCCGGGGCAGACAACGTTTAACCTTATCCCATAACGACCTACTTCCCTGGCTATGGCTTTGCTCAGAGCGATAACACCAGCTTTACAACCGGAATAAACAGCTTCTCTAAACTCACCTACACGTCCGGCATCGGAGCCAATGCTTACTATGCTGCCACCTTTCCTCTCTATCATGTGGGGGAGAACTGCTTTAATGCAATTAAGATCGGAGCGGTAATTTAGGGCTATCACTTTGTCCCAGAATGCCGGGTCAGTTTCGGTGAAAAGCTGGGGCTTATCCCAGCCAACATTGTTAACCAGCACATCAATTTTGCCAAACTCCTCCAGCGTCTTTTTAACCATGGCCTCAACTTTATCAAGTTTGGTAACATCTGTCTTTACTACTATGCAGCGTCCACCACCTCTCGTAGCATTCGCTTGATCTGCTACTTTCTTCCCCTGGAATTCATCCAATTCAGCAATGACCACATTTGAGCCTTCCCTGGCGAAGGCCAAGGAAATAGCTCTACCGATGTTTGAACCGCCTCCGGTAACGACAACCGTTTTTCCTGTTAATCCTAGATCCATCTGTAACCTCCTTTTTTAAGTTTATTATTTTTTGTATTTTAACTCATCTTATGTTACAGGTTCAATAATTCAAAGGCATTTTCCCACAGAATTTGGTACACTACCCAGAATTACCATTATGGCTGGGGATCCAGGATTCGAACCTGGCCTCACGGATTCAGAGTCCGCTGTCCTACCGCTAGACTAATCCCCAACAAATTTGGTCCTGAACTTGTTTCAGGATAAATTCATTATAACTCAGTAATAACCGCCACAACAAGTTGAGTCAGCTATACCTCTCTTGCTATACTTTAGCAGGAGTCTGAGATGCAGAATTGGGAAGACTGTGAAAAATCTTTAGGTGTATCTTTTGCCAACAAGTCCTTGCTGAAACAAGCTCTCACCCATAGTTCCTACATCAATGAAAATCCCGATTTTGTTTTGCTCGGCAACGAAAGATTGGAATTTTTGGGTGATGCTATCCTTGACTTTATAGTAGCGGAAAAACTATATAAAGAGTTCCCGGAGCTGCCTGAAGGAAAGTTAACTGCTATTCGTGCTTCTTTGGTTTGTCGCGATGCTTTAACCGAAGTGGCCTCTTCACTTGGACTTGGTGACTATCTCCTGCTAGGACGAGGAGAAGAGGCAAGCAAAGGAAGAACAAAACCAAGCAACTTGGCCAACGCCATGGAAGCGGTAATCGGAGCCATATACCTTGATCAAGGACTGGTTAAAGCAAAGAAATTTGTTTTGAGCCGGCTTAGGCCAAGGCTGAGGAAAATAAAGGCGGGAAAAATAACGCTGAATTATAAAGCTTTGTTGCAAGAATTTGTTCAAAGAAAAAAGACATTGACCCCAGTTTATCGCTTAGTAGAAATTACAGGTCCGGGCCATGAGAAACAATTTACCGCTGAAGT
>MNYE01000085.1 GCA_001873005.1 Dehalococcoidia bacterium CG2_30_46_9 | reverse complement strand
CCCCAGGGGCATAGTCACCCCCCCATGGCATCCACAGCTATTTTGACCATTTTTCCGCTCATATTACAAAATCCCCTCAGCGTCATTGCGAGCGAAGCGTGGCAACCCCATCCATCTTCACCCTCACCTAGCCTCTCTCTTCAGGGGAGAGGGACTTGAGATTGCTTCGGGGTTTTACCCCTCGCAATGACAAACTCTTAAGTTTTGGCAGATATTATGTGTGTTGTATTGCTTTTCTGTCAATATATCGTGAGGCGATATAGTTCGGAGAGATTATGAACTCACATGGACACTCCCCCATCTATGCAGATGACCTGCCCCGTAATATAACCAGCCTTATCGCTGGCCAGGAATGCTACCAGCTCGGCTACATCTTCTGGCTCACCAAAGCGACGTAGCGACACCATAGACAAGATATTTTTCTTTATCTCGTCGGGTAAACCTTCAGTCATCTTGGTCTTGATGAAACCCGGCGCCACTGCGTTTGCTGTAATATTACGGGAGCCAACTTCACGAGCTACACTCTTAGTAAAAGCAATCACCCCAGCCTTAGATGCTGCATAATTAGTTTGCCCTACATTTCCCATCACTCCAGCAATGGATGCAATGCTGATAATACGCCCCGACTTCTGCCTTATCATAGAGCGCAGAGTAAACTTAGTACATAAATAAGCACCACGCAAGTTCGTAGCAATTACGTCATCCCAGGCTTCCTCAGACATCCTCAGTAGCAAATTGTCCCTGGTGATACCGGCATTGTTTACTAATATATCTATCTTGCCCCACACACCAATGATTTGTTCCACCATACTCCTCACCTCTTCACTATTCCGGATATCAGCTTCAATCGCCATAGCTTCCCCACCCTGATGCTTTATGACTTGAACTACACTATCACTGTCAGCTTTATTACCAGCCTCTATCGCCACATAATTTACCGCTACTTTGCAGCCAAGACCGGCGAGCTTCAGAGCTATAGCCTTACCTATGCCACGAGAAGCACCGGTTACCAGTGATACCTTGCCTTCTAATTCCACTCTGTGAACCTCCTTATCTCAACAGGTGACCGTTTTTTAGCACAAGACAACAATTCTCCCCACCCAAACCAAAGCTATTTGTGAGACAGATGTTTACCTGTGCCTCTCGAGCCACATTGGGAACATAATCCAGATCGCAATCAGGGTCAGGCGTTTCATAATTTATCGTGGGATGTATGATGCCTTTGTTTATAATTAATATGCAGGCGATAGATTCAATGGCACCGGCAGCAGTTACGGTATGACCGATCATGGACTTGGTGGAGCTTATGGGTATTTTATAAGCTTGCTTTCCAAAGACCATCTTAATAGCTTTAGTTTCACAGGCATCGTTTAGCTTGGTGCTCGTGCCATGGGCATTGATATAGTCAATCTCTTCAGGTTTTATCGCGGCATTTTGCAGAGCAACTTTCATAGCATAAGCCTCAGCTCCAGGTGCCGGAGCAGTTTGGTCATAGGCATCGAAAGACCAACCGACCCCAGCAACTTCAGCTAGAATAGGAGCACCTCGTTTTTTAGCATGTTCGTAGCTTTCCACAACGACTATTCCGGCACCTTCCCCGTAGACGAAGCCACTACGATTAAGGTCAAAAGGACGGCAAGCTTTGGCCGGATCAGACTCACGGCAGATGGCTCCCACGATGTCCATGCCAGCAATGCCAATTGCGCTCAAGCTAGAATCGGCTCCCCCGGCTAGCATAACATCAGCATAGCCCAACCTGATGAAATTCACTGCTGTACCTATGGCATCTGCTCCGGCAGCACAAAGGCTGTTGACGCTGGAGTTGGGCCCTTTAGCTCCGAGCATCATGCCTACTTGCATCGAAGCGGCGCTGGGACTCGATTTAGCGATGAAGAGAGGGTCAGCTCTTCTCGGCCCTTTGGTATTAATGAGTTCACTTTGTTTAACAACATAATCGCTTTCCACCATGCAAGCAATGCTAACGCCTACCCGCTCAGGAGTTTCTTGAGACATATCCAGTTTGGCTGAAGCCACTGCCTCCTTTGCGGCAGCAATAGCAAAATGAACCGCTCGTGGCGTACGATCCACTGTCTTTAAGTCCATATATCTTGTGGCATCAAAACCCTTCACCTCAGCATCTACCTTGACATAGAACTTGCTGGCATCAAAGCGCCTGATAAGACCAATCCCCGACTTCCCGGCAATTAATCCTGACCAGAACTCCTCCACACACAAACCTAAAGGATTAATAGTACCCATTCCAGTAACCACAACTTGTGGTGTTTTCATCTTACCTGTCTCCTTCTAAATGCAAAAAAAAATGCAAAATGACAGAGCAAAATGCAAAAATTTTTGATTTTTTATTTGTCATTTTGACTTTTGACCTTTGATTTTTAATATTTCTCCTTAGGCATAACAAAAGGCGCTATAGATGTGCCTCCGTCAACAATAATCATCTGCCCCCTGATCATAAAGGCTTCTTCACTACAGAGAAAAGCCACCACATTGGCAACGTCTTCGGGAATTATCATCCTTCCTGCTGGTGTTGTCTTATGTGTATCTTGTACCAAACCTTCCTTGATGTAAAACTTGAGCGCTTCTGTCTCCACAGCGGAGGCAGCAACAGCATTAACGCAGATGTTTTTGGGAGCCAATTCTATTGCCAGGTAGCGAGTCAAGGCTTCCAGAGCAGCTTTAGATATACCAACAATGGCATAATCAGGCAAGACAAAGGATGAACCTAAGCTAGTAATGTTTACTATCTTGCCTTCCCTTCCTTCCATCAGCCTGGCTGCCCGTTGGGCACAAAGCAGAGCAGCTTTGGCATTGATGTCCATAGTCCAATCCCAGGCTTTGACATCCACATCCAGAACAGAGCGACCAACGCCGGAGGCAGCATTGTTAACCAGAATATCAAGATAGCCAAACTTGCTGGCAATTGTGTCAAACATTTCATTAACCTTTGCTGGGTCTCCCACATTGGCCCGGATAACTTCGGCTTTCACCCCCAGTGCTTCAATGTCCCGGGCTGTTTGTTCAGCAGATTCGCGGTGACGGAAGAAATTAACTATAATATTAGCACCCTGTGAAGCAAGCTTTAAGGTAATAGCCCTACCTATGCCTCGTCCGCTGCCCGTGACTAAAGCCAGTTTACCCTGAAGAGACATAGCTACACTTTCTCCTTTTGTGCCCGCTTTTCCACATAGGCAACAAAATCACCGAAATTCTGGAATTTCTGGGCTTCCTCATCGGGGATTTCAATACCGAATTTATCCTCTACTGCTACCAATGCCTGCACTATGTCCAGCGAATCTGCCTTTATGTCTTTAAAAGTGCTCTCTCTGGTAATAATGCTCTTATCACAATGCACAATGTTAGCCACAATATCCCTTATTTCTTCTTCAATAGACATACCAATACCTCCTTTGCCATTTATATAGCTTTTACAATTTGCTTTCTTTCTTGAATCTGGCTAGTTCAGACTTTAAGCAGCCCACAATGTCAACCTGGAAAGCCTTCTTGGCATTGGCTACAGCATGAGCAATATGAGAAGCTTTACTGCTACCATGAGCTATTCGGACAATACCATTAACTCCCCACAAAATACCACCCTCCTCTTCACCCTGATGAGATATTTTGCTGACGGGAAATAGTCGATTGAATGACAAATTAGCTATCGCTCCCAACGGCGGGTATTTCTTAAATTTTCGCTTGACATACTCCAGGGCATGGTCTCCAATACTTTCATAGAATTTAAGAAGCACATTGCCGACAAATCCATCGCAAACGATAACATTAGCCCGTCCGCTCAATATATCGCCACCTTCTATGTTACCAATAAAATTCAAACCACTGTTCTTAAGTAGAGTATAAGCTTCTCGCACCACCTCATTTCCCTTACCTTCCTCGGCACCAACATTCAGTAAGCCCACTTTAGGATTAGGAATATTAAGCAACTTTTCCGCAAAGATACGGCCCGCAATGGCAAAAGTCAAAAGATGGTGCGGTTTGCAATCAACATTGACACCAAGATCCATTATCACTATATTAGGTGCAAAACTGCCCAGGGTTCCAGCAATTGCCGGGCGTTCTATCCCCTCTACCATACCTATATATTGGACGGCGCTAACTGCTACTGCTCCGGTATACCCGGCGCCCACCAGGGCGTCTGCTTCACCTGATTTTACCAGTTTGGCCGCTACAGCTATGGAAGAATTGGGTTTGCGACGAACTGCCAAGGCAGGCGACTCGTTTTCTTTAATAACTTCGTTAGCTTCAACACAACGAATAGGCAAATTGGGGGAGAATTTGTACTTGGCTAATTCCCTCTCCAGTATGTCACCGGGGCCAGTCAAGATAACCTCAACATCATTTTCTTGCGCCGCAAGGATTGCCCCTTTGACTATCTCCTCTGGGGCAAAGTCTCCACCCATGGCATCAAGGGCTACTCTCACTTTTTTATTTCGAACCACGTGTCGTTCCTTTACTTATAAGTTTGGCTAACGCTTCTCCTACAATAACGGTATCACCTTTCTCATTGCAACACTCAACGCCACAAGTGGCATATAATACACCATTTTTCTCCTCAAGGGAATTAACCTTGCCCCTCACGGTGACAGTATCTCCAGGCCTTGCTGGTGCCTTGAAGCGTACTGAGAGCTTACCTCCGGAAAGCCAATTGGAATCAAAGACTTGTGTCATCATCTCTGAGACATAAGCCAGAATAAGCATGCCATGAGCAATGGTGCCACCAAGAGGCGTCTGGCTAGCAAAGGATTCATCTATATGAATAGGATTAAAATCGCCCGAAGCCTCGGCATAAAGGTTAATCTTCACCTGAGAAATGTGTCTTACGACGGGAGGGAGAACCTTACCGGGATAAATTTCTGCATCCATTTACTTCACAGACCTAAGCCGACAACATTACAGTTGCCTTTCCAGTTTGCACTATTTCGCCACTTTCATCCCAGACATTAAATTCCAGCACTAACATACGCATTTGACCGCGAGTTAACCTCCGAGCAACTTTAGCCTGGCAATTTACTTTAGTCCCGACAGGCACCAATCTGAAAAATTCCAGTTCCTGGGAAGCATGAATAGTGCCAGGGGGCAGGAGAAGAAACCTTGACATACTGGTCATGGCATAAGCTGCTATTGCTAGAGGAGGAACATCCTGAACTTGATTCAGGACACCACCTTTACTATCCACCGCCTCTAGATATTTCGAGATAAGTGAGGCATTCAATTCATAACTAGCAGGAGGAAACTCGTAACCTGGCGTTAATTCTTCATAAGTAATTGCCTTATCGTTACTACCGCTCCGCATGGGTTAAATTTCACCATCCTATATTATGCCCCGAATACATCGGTATACAAGGCATTAATTTGCATATATAAATAACACTAACCTCTCAAACTTGTCAATAGAGAGCGTTTAGCAACTGTCATGCCGAACTCGTTTCGGCATCTCACGAGACCCTGAAACAAATTCAGGGTGACAAGGAGGAAAGGATTATTAAACAACCTCTAGTTTGAAAGACTATCGTGGCTTGCCAACGGGCATGATATAAAGAGGTTTAATCTCTTCTTCCACGGCAAGGACTTTTCTCACTTCTTCGTCATGAAAGGCACCAACTTCTACCGTGGCTAATCCCAGAGCCACGGCTTGAAGGTGAATGTTTTCTCCAACATGCCCTACTTCCATATGAACGTATCTTTCCCCGCGTTTGCCACAAGTATAACAAGTGCGCTGATAGAGGGCACAGATAACAATATCTGCGGGAGCAGAAGCAATAAATCCCTGATCCAAAGCTGCTCTGGCTAAATCCAATCTGAAGTCGCCTTGCAAGTGCAATCTCAATGAATGAGAGTTCATCTCATAATGATAGATGCCGGCTGGTAACTCCTCGTTGGTAAGAGATTGTTTGCCAATAACCACGAAGATTTCCAGAGGGTAAGTAGCGCCGGCGCTGGGTGCGCTCCTTAGCTTCCCTGCCTCAGTAATCCCTTGGGCCGACCAGAGTATTTGACTTACTTGAGAGAGGGTTAGCGGCTCCGGCTTGTATCGGCGAACTGACCTGCGCTTCGCTATTGCCTCTTCTAGCGAAGTTTTTCCTTTT
Source organism: Dehalococcoidia bacterium CG2_30_46_9 (assembly GCA_001873005.1). Lineage (GTDB taxonomy): Bacteria > Chloroflexota > Dehalococcoidia > GIF9 > AB-539-J10 > CG2-30-46-9. The sequence continues at coordinate 594 of MNYE01000085.1, read as the reverse complement.
AATAAGGGTGGCGGGAGTTTAATTTCAATCTGGTGTATTTTATAACCCACCCTTGCCTCATGACATTCTATTAACCCTTAATAACACCTATGGGGACTGCCATAGCCACTTTTTGGGAGATGCCAGCTTGGTGAACAACGTCAACGACTTCAGTAACATCTTTATAACTTTGGGATGCTTCCTCAGCCAGTGAAGAGATATCGCCTGTCTTAACGGTAATCCCCTTGTTCTGCAACTCTTGCATTACATCCCTACCTTTTATGCTTCGCCTGGCAGCGCCGCGACTCAGCACTCTGCCAGCCCCATGGCAAGTGGAGCCAAAAGTTTCTTCCATAGCTTTCTGAGTCCCCACAGCAATAAAGGAACAACGACCCATATCACCGGGGATAAGCACAGGCTGTCCTATCTCTTTATAACGTTGAGGAATATCCTTATGTCCCGGCGGGAAAGCTCTGGTAGCTCCCTTACGATGCACGCACACTTTAATTTTCCGTCCATCTACTGTATGTTCTTCTATTTTGGCAATATTGTGAGCAACATCGTAAATTTGTCTTATGCCAAGTTCTCCAGGACTTTTGCTAAAGGCCTTGGAGA
>MNYE01000138.1 GCA_001873005.1 Dehalococcoidia bacterium CG2_30_46_9 | reverse complement strand
TTGCTTGTAAGTCCACTCGTGTTCCTCATCTATGATGATAAGCCCAAGGTTGGACTGAGGGGAAAATAAAGCGCTTCTAGGTCCAATAACCACGTCGCAGTTTCCTTCCGATATCCACTGCCACTCATCGGATTGCTCCCCAAGAGAAAGACCACTATGTAATATCCCCACCCGCCCGGGAAAGCGGCTGGCAAACCTCTCCACCGTTTGCGGAGTGAGGGCGATTTCGGGAACGAGACAGATGCCACGCTTACCCTGAGAGATAATCAAAGCTAAAGCCCTTAAGTAGAGTTCAGTCTTACCACTACCAGTGACACCAAAGATAAGAAAGACGGGCGGCGACTGAGATTGCTTCCCCTTCGTTTCACTCAGGGTCGCAATGACACGCTGGATTGACTTCCAGGCAGCTTCCTGAGAGAGAGTCAAACTAGGAGGCAACTCAGGCTTAATATTGAAATGCGCTAATGGGTCACGCCTTACATTAATCTTCTCTAGAGAAATAATACGGCGTTGCGCTAAGACTTTTATTGACTTAGGAGAACAATTGACATGTTTCCTGACTTCCGTAAGAAGAATGGGTTGAGTCTGATTCTTAAGAAATTCCAGAAGCCTTGCCTGCTTAATAGCCCTTGATTTATTCAGCCGCTTAATTTCATTGGCAACTTCATCATAGCCTATTTCTAACTTGATGCAGGTGAATGATTTCGGCTTTATCCTCTTTTGACTTTCACCCTGAACTTGCTTCAGGGCTGGTGGCAACATCAAAGCCAAACAATCGAAAAGAGGCGAAAGGTAACGCCGGCTTATCCATCGAGCAAGCTCAATCTGCCAGGATGAAAGCAAAGAGCAAGCACTGATGACACCAACTACCTCTTTGACTATTTCAACTGAGGGTTGATCACTTAGCTCGACAATGATGCCTGGGAGATTTCTGGAACCGAAGGGAACCCAAACTACCTGTCCTGGTGCAACATTTAAGTTAGGTGGAATGGCATAGCAAAATGTAGAGCGTACTACAGGAAAATTAACTGCTACCTCGGCATACTTCATTCCACATTTCTAGTTATAATGCCTGTGAAAAATCCCTGTAGTTGCCCAATTTATTGGGCTTTCCCGCCTGATAAATCAGGCAACTACAGACTCAGAATGACAACTGGGTGTTGCTAAATGCTCTCCCTAAACAACTTCCCTTGAGGGAAAAGGCTTCACCCTTGAGGGCTCAGCCCGAGGAGTTAGGATGAGGGTGAAATTTCCTCTTTTGATTCACCTTCTTTAGTAACCTCTTCCGCTACCTTTTCGCGTCTTTCCTTCAGCCGGCTCTGCCTGGCAGTAAGTTGGCGCATATAATAAAGTTTAGCGCGGCGTACTTTACCATGCCTCAAAACCTCAACACCCTGGATAGTTGCAGATTGGAAAGGGAAGGTACACTCCACACCAACACCATAGCTTACCTTTCTCACGGTGAAGCTCCCACCATCAACACCCCCTCTCACCCTGATCACCATTCCCTCGAAGTGCTGTAATCGCTCCTTGTCCATTTCACTAGTTCTGAGACTGACTTTGACTGTGTCGCCAGGGGACATTTGAGGAATCCCAGGATTTACTTTAGGTTCAATGAGTTCTCGAATATCCATTTTTTCTCCTCTTGATTTAAATTTGCTTTTTCTATGAGGTCGCGGCGTCGCTTTACTGTGCTCAAGATAGCCTGCCGCCGCTTCCAGCAAGCAATTTCATGGTGATTTCCAGAAAGCAAAATTGAGGGCACTGCCCAGCCTCGATATGCCTGTGGTTTGGTATATTGCGGATACTCCAGAAGGCCGTCAACGTGAGAATCGCTAGTTAATGACATCTCTGAGCCCAGCACCCCTGGTATAAGCCTGGCTACAGCATCTATCACTACGATCGCAGCCAGCTCACCACCAGTTAGAACATAGTCACCAATGCTGATTTCATCCGTAGCTAAGTGCTCATGCACTCTCTCATCTATACCTTCATAATGACCACAAATTAACATAAGATGAGAATGCCGAGCCAGCTCCTGGGCAATTTGTTGATTAAATAGCCTGCCTGCCGGAGTAAGCAAAATAATAGGTACATTGTTTACATTAAGTTGTTGCTTCACGGCTTCCACTGCTTCAAAAATAGGCTCCGGCTTAAGCACCATCCCGGCACCACCACCATAAGGATAGTCATCTACAGTATGGTGCTTATCGTGTGTGTAATCCCGAATATTATGAGCCGAAACCTCAACTATGCCTTTGTCTTTAGCTCTCTTGATAACACTTTGCTCAAAGGGAGAAACAAGCATCTCAGGGAAAAGACAAAATATATCAATCCGCATTCGATTACCTCAAAAATAATAGCTGACGACCAAATATCTTCTATATTAGCACATTGGCAATGCATAAAAAAATGAAAATTTTCTTCAAAAAGTGGGCAAAACCCCTTGACAAAATAGGGGTATGGAATCTAGGATATAAGGGTGGTGAAAAGTGGGGAAAAAGGGAACAAAGGAGAGTGCAATGATAGGAGATGTGAACAAGGTCAACATGCTTGAGCTAGAAACAAAGAAAAATTCCCAGATCAAACAGCATGTGCTCCTTTTCTGTTACAAACATCCTAAGATGAAGTTTACCGCCGAGTGTATTCCACTAAATAATAAAGAGAATAAGACAGCATTAAAAGATGAGCTACAAGCTTTGGTTGCCGGAGGGGTTGTTAGCCAGCAAATAAGTGATACTGGCATGGTTTTTTATTCCTTTAATAGTACGCAACAAGCCCTGAATCTAGTTCAGGGTCAGTTTACCCAGAATTTTGCTTCTGGACAGCAACAGCTTGAAAAGAGGTAACAAAATGTTTTTCGGCGAATACGTATATAAAGTTGACGAAAAGGGGAGAGTGCCCCTCCCGCCAAAATTCCGGCGAGAGATGAAGGAGGGCGTGATATTAACCAAAGGGACAGAAAAATGCATCACGGCTTATCCCGCAGCCGAATGGAAAAGGTTAGCTGACAGCCTGGCAGCAAAGGCAGTAACCCAGGCTAATTTGAGAAAATTGAATCGTGCCATTTTCGGCTCTGGTTTCAGTGTCTCTTTCGATGGACAGGGAAGATTCGCACTGCCGTTTCCTTTGCGCACCTACGCTGGCATTGCTGATACTGCCGTTGTTGTCGGGGCTAACAACTATGTGGAGCTCTGGAATAAGGAACTATGGGAGAAGGAGAAAGCTTCTGCCGAGGAACAAGTCTCCCAATTAATTGAGAGTTTTGGAGCACAACCATGAACCAAGGTTGCGACCCTGAATCAAGTTCAGGGGAGACAATCACTATGTCTTTACCAACCCATATCCCTGTTCTGGTTAATGAAGCCACGCAGGGCTTACAACTCCGAGCCGGAGGATATTTTGTTGACTGCACTGTGGGGCTGGGTGGGCATGCTGCTGCCATATTAGAAGCTGAACCTTCGGGGAAGCTTCTGGGTATTGATGCCGACCCCGAAGCCCTTAAAATAGCTGAAATAAGACTCAGTGACTATCGTGAAGCTGTTACTCTGGTTAATGATAACTTCGCCAATCTCGAGGCTATTTGCACCAAATACCATTTTCGTCCAGTTGATGGTATTCTCTTTGACCTTGGTGTTTCTTCTCTACAATTGGATACAGCCAGACGTGGCTTTAGTTTTCAGCACGATGCTCCTCTAGATATGAGGTTCGATCCCAGACAAGAGCTAACCGCATCTGACATCGTTAACACCCTTCCCGAGGAGGAGTTAGCCCACATCCTCACAAAATATGGAGAGGAACATCACAGTCGGCAATTAGCTCGACTCATCGGGCAAAATCGCCCCTTTTCTACTACAACGCAGCTTGCCCAGCTTGCCGCAGTTCTGGGAAATAAGCATTCCAGAATTCACCCGGCTACCAGAACTTTTATGGCACTACGTATTGCTGTTAACAAGGAACTGGAAAACTTAGCCGCAAGCTTGAGACAAACCATCAGCCTCCTTCGTCCTGGCGGGAGGTTGGTAGTTATCAGCTATCATTCTTTAGAGGACCGCATAGTGAAGCAATTCATGCAACGCCAAGCAAGCAGCTGCCTATGCCCACCAGAGGCAATAATATGTCGCTGTGGGCATGTACCCACCTTAAAGCTCATATCAAGGAAGGTCATCAGACCTACTTCGTTGGAGGCAGAATCCAACCCACGCTGCCGTAGCGCTAAATTGAGGATCGCTGAGCAACTCTAAAAAAGGTGGTATTTAACAAAAATAGAAAAGGAGGTGAAAATGGCAAAGAGAATTGTTACTGCTATTGATGTAGGTACAACTAAAGTAGCTACTATCGTGGCTAGTGTCAAAGCAAAAGACAACATTGAGATTTTAGGTGTCGGAGTTGCTCCCAGCACTGGCCTGCATAAAGGCATTGTAGTTAACATGGACCAAGCCAAGCAATCTATCGCCACCTCAGTGAGAGAAGCTCAGAGAATCAGTGGTATGCACATAGACTCTGTCTACGTCGGAGTCACCGGCAGGCACATAACTAGCGTAAATAATCGGGGGGTTGTAGCTATTCCAAGGGATGACCGCCTGGTGCGTCCCCAGGATCTCAAGCGAGTGTTATCAGCAGCTCGTGGTGTTCCTGTCCCCGAAGGTAAACAGGTGCTGCATGCTATTCCACGCTCTTATGCTCTGGATGGACAGGAGATGGTAAAACAGCCAGTGGGCATGCACGGAAGCAGATTAGATGTGGAAACCCACATCATCACTGCTTCAATAACTTCAATACAGAATCTGGTCAAGTGCATCCGCAGCATTGGTATTGATGTTGAAGACCTAGTCCTGGAGCCTCTTGCCAGTGCCGAAGCAGTATTAACCCCGGAGGAAAGAGAGACTGGTGTGATTATGGCTGATATCGGTGGTGGTACCACGGATATCGCTGTGTTCAAGAGCGGCAGCATCTACCATACTGGAGTTATCCCGGTTGCCGGTTACCAGGTGACCAGCGATCTCTCAATTGGCTTAGGCCTGCCTTTTGAGATAGCCGAGAAGATGAAGAAGAAGTATAGCAGTGTGGCACCAGAACTAGAAATTGAGGAAACAGCACAGGTAGGCATTGAAAATGGTCATAGCGCCTCTCAGCGCAGGCTGTGTCAGATTATTAGCTCCAGAATGGAAGAATTACTGCAGCTAATAATTACCGAAATGCCTACCAGTGATTATCGCTCTTTGGCACCCTGTGGTCTCGTCCTTACCGGTGGCACATCAAACCTTCCCGGTCTTACCGAACTGGCAGAAGCGCTTTTGCGAATGCCGGTGCGAATAGGCCGGCCATTGTCCACCGGTATTTATGGCATCTCTGATATCCTTAGCGACCCGGCTTATGCCACTACACTGGGATTAGTCCTGTGGCAGGTGGAAGGCAAAAAGGGGTCAGAAATCTCGCTGAAAAGACATGGCATACGGGGCGCTATAGCTAACTTGTTCAGAAGGTTATTCGGAGCCTAGTTGCCCAATTCATTGGGCGATAGTTGCCTGATAAATCAGGCAACTACAAAAGAAAGGAGGTAGAAAATGGCAAAACAAATTATTACTCCCCCAGCAGCAAGAATTAAGTGTGTCGGTATTGGTGGTGGCGGCTGCAATGCTATCACCCGCATGGTGCGTGAAGGAATAAAAGGTGTCGAGTTTATCGCCATGAACACCGATGGGCAGGCATTAGCTCTAAGCGAGGCACCCACCAGAATTCAGCTCGGGGAAAAAATGACCCGAGGGCTGGGTGCCGGTGGTGACCATAAAGTTGGAGCCAAATCTACTGAGGAAAACCACTCAGATATAGAGGCGGTCCTTGATGGTGCCGACATGGTATTTATCACCGCTGGTATGGGTGGTGGCACAGGTACCGGCGGCACACCTATTGTAGCTGAAATCGCCAAAAAGTCGGGCGCCCTCACCATTGCCGTAGTAACCAAACCATTCAGCTTTGAAGGGGCACATAGAGCACGAGTTGCCGAGGAAGGATTAGTAGCCCTGAACAATAAGACTGATACCTTGATTATTGTACCTAACGACCGGCTACTTCAGCTCTGCGATGCCAAAACACCTGTGGATAATGCTTTCAGACTGGCTGATAATGCTCTTTTCTTCGGGGTCAAAGCCATCTCTGAGGTAGTAACCGTTCCTGGCTTAATCAACCTTGACTTCGCCGATATCAGATCGGTGCTGAAGGATGCCGGTCCTGCCTGGATGTCTGTGGGCAGAGCCAGCGGGCAAAATCGTGCCGCCGAAGCCGCCAAAATCGCTCTAGCCAGTCCCTTGCTTGATGTATCTATAACTGGTGCCAAGGGTGTGCTGTTCAACGTCAGTGGCGGCCCAAGCCTTACCTTATTTGAGTGTAATGAAGCTGCTCAGGTAATCGCTCAGGCAGTTGACCCCGAAGCTAACATAATCTTTGGCGTGGTATTTGACCCCAAGATGGATAGCGAACTCCAGATCACTGCCATTGCCACTGGCTTTGTTACCCAATACAGTAAGGAAGGAATTCCTACTGAGGAACTTCGCCGCTTGATAAAAGGTGGCGGTGAGACCCTTGATGTCCCATCCTTCCTGCGTCACCGTCCCACTTCTTTCCCC
>MNYE01000040.1 GCA_001873005.1 Dehalococcoidia bacterium CG2_30_46_9 | reverse complement strand
GGCTTCAGCTTCGTCAAGTTGAGATAACTCCATTTCTAGCTTGCCACAGAGAGCTATGACGTTAAATTGAGGATAAGTTGACCTTATTTCCTCCTCCAACTGGGGAGCTTGTGATATTTGTTCCTCTTTTATATTAAGGATAATGAGCATAGGCTTAGCGGTAAGAAATTGATAGTTGGATAAAGCCTTAAGTTCGTCTCCACTGAGGTTTTGCTGCCTTATTGGAATTTCATTCTCCAGAGCTGACTTGAGCTTTTGTAGCAAGACTTGTTCTTTTAAGTACGCACCACGCTCCTGTGCTTTGGCTCCTTTTAAACTCACTTCCAGTTTGTCAAGCCTTTTCTGGATAATAGCTAAATCGGAGAAGGCAAGCTCTAAATCCATAGTAGCTATATCCCGTTTAGGGTCTATGCTTCCCTGAGGATGAGGGAGTTTTTCATCGGCGAAAGCACGAACCACCTGAAGCAAAGCATCAGCAGTAGTTAAATAATTGAGAAATTCCCCTTTTATTTCTCCCTGAGAGAAGGTAGTCTGGGATGAAAAAGCGATGTCAACATAGCTTATCTCGGCAGGAACAGTTTTCTTCGGCTGGAAGATGTTTTCCAGCAGTGGCAATCTGGCATCGGAAACCTTAGTTACGCCTATGTTTGGGGCTAGAGATGGAGAATAAGTGCCAACTTTCGCTCTGCCCCGGGTTAAGGCATTAAATATGGTTGTTTTGCCACTCTTGGGTAAACCAATGATGGCAATTTTCACGCTCATATCCTATCATATTACCGCTATGGTAAAATATCAAGGTTCCTCTCCCTTGACGGGAGAGAGCCTGTCCTGAACTTGATTCAGGAATTAAGGTGAGGATGAATGCTTTATATCTTTCACGGTGAGGACGATTTTTCCATTTCCCGGGAAGTGCAAAGAATCAAAGTCGGTTTGGGGAATCCGGAAGCATTGGCAATCAGCACTACAGTTCTTGATGGTCGCCACCTGACTTTGAAAGAACTTAGAGAAGGGTGCAATACTGCTCCTTTCCTATCCCCAAATCGTCTGGTTTTAGTTAATGGCTTACTGGAGCGTTTTGAGCCGAAGCAAAGCAAGGAATTGCCGCGCTCTGCTCGCAACAAGGCTAGTAAGGGTGTTGTTAAATCGGAGAGTTTGTCTTTGCCCTGGCAGGGCTTAGTTTCTTGTATTAAACAAATGCCAGCATCTACTGTGTTAGTGCTCATTGATGGCAAGATAAGCGGACAGAATCCCCTGTTGAAAAACCTTTCACCTAAAGTTTTGGTCAAGGTTTTTCCTTTGTTGCGGGGTAACAACTTGAAGGCCTGGATAAAAAGGAGAGTTGAGGACGGGAGCGGGAATATTACCCCAGAGGCTGTGAACTTACTTGCCGAGCTTACCGGAGGAAATCTGTGGGTAATGAATAGTGAAATCGAGAAGCTTCTTCTTTATGCTGAGGGACGCACTATTACTCATGATGATGTCAAGCGACTCACAAGTTATAGCCAGGAGGCTAATATCTTCAACTTAGTGGACGCAATTATCGCAAGTCAAATTGGAACAGCGCAAGGCATACTCTATCGGCTGTATCGAGAAGGTGCTTCAGCAACATATATCCTGGCTATGATTACCAGACAATTTCGTCTGATAGCTCAGGTTAAGGATATGACACCGGGGTTATCCCGTTCGCAAATCCAGGATAGACTGGGCTTGAAATCAAGTTTCAGCCTGGATAAAACACTGGAACAGGCTGAATCGTATAGTTTAGAGCGTATAAAGGAGGCTTATAACAAGTTTCTGGAAACAGACCTGGCTATCAAAACTGGCAAGTATAACGATGAGCTAGCTCTGGAGCTTTTAGTCGCTGACTTGTGCTCCACCAAAAGGAAAATAAAAGATTAAAATGTAAAATGCAAAAGTTAGAAATTGAATATTTGAATTTTGATTTGTAATTTTGATGTTTGATTTTTGACTTTAGTTGAGATGAATGAGTATAAACCGAAGATAAATCTGCGCAAGTCGTTCCTCTTTATAGCCCTTATTATTGTTCTCATGGCACTAGCTGGCTGGCTTCTAGGGCGTGAGAACTTTTACCAGATGTTTGAAGTGCTTAGGGGTACCAGGCACTCATTTGTCGGCTTAGCTATAGGGATATATTTCTTCAGTGTAGTGATCTGGACTATCCGCTGGCACATAGCCCTTTCTTCCAGCGTTACAAACAGTATTAGAAAACTCAGGGAGAGTTTCGCTACCCTTTATATGATAATTTGTAGTGCGATTTTCCTCAACAATATTACTCCAATGGCACGTGTTGGTGGTGACCCGTTTGGAAGGGTTTACCTGCTGCGGAAATTGGAGAATGTGGAATATTCCTCAGGTATGGCGGCCTCTATTGGTGAGCATGTTTTTGCTCCTCTGTTCGTTGTCTCATTTTTAATGGCGGGTTTGTTTTTACAATTTGGGAAGGATTCGCTCCGGCTGGGTTATGCTCTTATAGCAGTCTGGGCTTTAGTCACGCCCGGAATGGTCTTCCTTCCTCGTCTCTTTTTTCAGAAAAGGGTTGGAGTCAGTCGCATAAGTGGCATTATAAATCATGTCCTTGGTTGGTTTCAGAGACGCCTGAATCTACAAGAAATAATAGCAGGAGTCCAGATTTTCTATTCTAGTGTTTACGCTATGATAGACCGGCGGGGAAAGGGGTTGTGGATAGGAGGTTTAACATTATTAATTTGGGCATTGGATATTTGTCGATTATATATTGTATTCCTAGCCTTAGGCTATCACCCTAATCTTGCTATGCTTCTGTTTGCGTCCTCGGTTCCTGTCATCGTTGGTTTGATTCCGTTTCTACCAGGAGGCTTGCTTCTTGTCGAAGGGTCATTAGTTTCTGTTTTAACTTTTTCTGGTGTTCCTCTGAATGTAGCAATGGCGGTGACAGTGATCGAACGAGGAATCTCGTATGTTCTGAGTAGTATAGTAGGTGCTGGTATTTTCTCTTATCTTGGGTTTAGAATAGCGGTGAAGCCCGAGATGCGGAATTAAGCGCAGATGCGTGTGGCATTAGTTGGCGACGAATACTATCCCGATATAGGCGGCGCCTCTCACTATGCTTTTGAGTTAAGTCTTCAGTTCGTCAAGCTCGGTATCGAACCCATAGTGATTACCCATGCCCATCCGGGTCAATCTGAAGAGGAAGAAATTGCCGGGGTCAGAATCAAGCGGGTGAAGGGTCTAGTGCTAAATAACCCGCATCGCGCTGCTTCGCCACTTCTTTTTCACCGCTGCCATAAATATATTCAAGATATGGGGGTTGCTGTAGTCCATGGGCTGGACATTTATTCCTCCATGGCGCAAATGGCGGTTTGTTTCGCACGAAGACACCAAATCCCTTGTGTCCTGACCTGCCACTCTGTTATTGAGTCACCTTTATTGATATATTTGCATCGTCCTATGCTTTTGACACTCAGGAAGGCCGATTGTGTCATAGCGGTAAGTCAGACATCGGCACGGTTTTGCCGTTCTCTAGGACTTCCTGAAGAAAGGATAGTCGTTGTTCCCAACGGCGTTGATTTATCATGCTTCAATCGGAAAGTAGATGGTTCTCTAATACGAAAGCAACTGAGTCTGGATAACTCGCCTCTTGTGGTGACAGCCTTGCGTCTGATCAAGCGAAAAAATCCAGCTCAGCTTATATCAGCTTTTGCTAAGGTATTGAAAGTCATTCCTGATGCGAAACTGGTTATCGCTGGCTCCGGTCGAGAAAAGGATAACTTGACTCGCCAGGTCAAACGTTTGAACATCACAAATTCGGTATTCCTGCCCGGAATACTATTGAAGGAGCAGATTGCTCAGCTCATGGCTCTCGCCAACGTTTTTGTTCTGCCTTCGAGAACTGAAGCCTTCGGGCTGGCAGCGCTGGAAGCTGCAGCCACGGGTGTCCCTGTGGTATGTCCCAACTCAGGCGGAATCCCCGAAGTTTTTCAAAATGGCTTTGATGCTCTTCTCTATCCTCCAGGGGATGATAGCACTATGGCAGAAAGTATGATTCGTCTACTTCAAGACAAAGAGCTAGCCAGGAAACTTGGCGAAAATGGCATAAGAACCGCTGGCAAATTTACCTGGGAAATAGCCGCCAGGCGAATGCTCCAGGTCTACGAAAAAGTGTGCCAAGAAAATGCCTCGGGTCGCTTTCACTGTTGATGTTGAGCAAGATGCTCCACCTTTTCTACAAACATGGCAGGGGATAGAAAAGGGGTTGCCGGCAATGCTCGAACTTCTTGCCAAACATGATGTGCCAGCTACTTTTTTCGTAACTGGATTGGCAGCAGAGAAATTTCCTGGGATTGTTGCTGAGATTTCCCAAAGACACGAAGTTGCTTGTCACGGATATGAGCACGAAAGGTTTGATATACTGGCTGTAGAGGAACAGCGGAAGCGAATTGAGAAAGCGACAGAGATTTTGCAAAAGGTAACAGGGGAAAGCCCGCTGGGATTCAGGGCACCAAACTTTAAGGCGACGCGACAAACCTTGGCTATTCTAAAACAAATTGGATATATCTATGATGCTTCAAAAGCCAGTTACAAATGTAGCCCCGGAAATTATCCTGGGCTGGTGGAAATTCCTAATACCTTGCCATCTAGCTTTCTCCGTCTACCCACCTGGCTTTCTTTCCCAGTGCTAAGCTTTTGTCTTCGTTTCTTACCCCTGATTGTTCTGGATTATCATCCCTGGGAGCTTATTAAAATATCCAATGTCAGACTGGATCTAAGATTTGCCACTGGATTTCAGGCATTAAGCAGGTTGGATAAAGTAATAGGTTATTTGACTACCCACGGAATAGAATTCGTGACAATGGAAAAAGTTGCCTCACATAAACTGGCACGCAGCACATCATAATTTACGTCACTGCTCCTGTTCCAAAAGCGGGAGGCCAGATTTTCACACTTATTGACGTGGAACCGATTCTTTATTATTGTGGTGAAATCTACTATCATACATCTAGGGTGTTTCACGCATGCGCAAACTCCTTTTGATCTTAGCTCTCTCGGGGTTAGTGGCGCTGGTGTGGATAGTTTTTCAGCAGGCGTGGGTTTACCCTGAAACGAGACTCCTGCCCTATTACGCGTTACAGACTCTACTGCGTTTAGGTATCACTTACATTACCTGCCTTACCTTTGGCCTGGTCGTGGGGATATTGGCGGCTACCAGAGAACGGATAGGCAATTGGCTGATACCTCTACTGGATATTCTGCAATCCGTGCCCGTTCTGGGCTTTTTCCCTCTAGCTCTGGCCATTATCATACAAGCTTTTCACGAAAGCACATTTGGGCTGGAGCTAGCATCTATGTTTCTCCTTTTCACCAGCATGGAATGGAGTATTGTGTTTGGAGTGATTACCGGCATCAAGTCTATGCCGTCATATATAGTCGACATGAGGCGGGTTTTCCACATTGAAGGATGGGACTATGTGAAACATATCCTTCTGCCATCTGTCTATCCCTATGTAGTAGCTGGTAGCATGCTGGCGTGGGGTAGCGGATGGTACTTCGTTATTATAACTGAATTCATCACATTCGGAGATAAGGTCTACAGCCTTCCCGGTTTGGGTTACTACTTAAACAAGGCATCTTTTGTCTACGGTAGCATCTGGATGTCTCTAGCTGGTCTTATCGTCATAGGTGCGATTGTGTTTCTAATGAACCGGTTCATATGGCATCGTTTAAGTGAGCGTGCCGGAGAATACCAGTTTCTGGCGCTCCATGGCTTCAGACCCCGCGAATTCAAGGGTGAGAGCTTCCGGCTAAAACAGGTCAGGTATATCACCTCCAGGTTAGAAGTCATCCATAGGGTGCGCTTGCCATTCTGGCATCTTGTGGTTTCCGGCGTCCGCAGGAGATGGTATATCTTTACTGCCCTGGGGTTAGTGGCTCTCGTCGCGGGAGTCTTTTACGCCTGGATAAAAATCCCCATCTCACCCGTGGAACTGGAGCACATTGCCACGGCAACTGCCTTCTCTATGTCCCGGCTTACGGTAGCCTATCTCGTTGCCGTAGCTCTGGCGGTAGGTCTGGGCCTGTTGATTCTGCGGTTGCCGGCAATAAAAAACTTCATCCTCATTCTCGCCGATATAATGCAGTCTATTCCGGCCTTGGCCTATTTCCCCATACTCTTTACTGTGTTCACCAAAGTGTTCCCAGAACGGGTAGGGATGGAAATAACGGCGGTGTTTCTGATGCTTACCGGTATGCTCTGGTATCTCGTATTTAATGTACTCGAAACCGTGGAGCACTGGCCCAAGGAGATAAACGAGTTGGCAGGGCTTTCTGATATTCGGGGTACCAAATACCTCAGAGACATGTTAGTTCCCGGCTTGTTTCCAGCCCTGATTTCTGGCAGTATCCTAGCGTGGGGAGGTGGCTGGAATGCGACCATTGTTTCAGAATATGTTAATATTGGACATAAAGAGCACGTTATTCCTGGTCTGGGGTCTTCTCTTGACCTTGCCTCCAATGCCGGGGATACTCACGAATTACTCGTGCTTCTGGGGGTAATGGTAGTGATTGTCGTTGTGCTCAACCACTTCGTCTGGAGACCACTTTTAAACCGAGCTAGCACACATGTCCTTGAGGAAACATAAATTATGTCTCTGATCGAGGTAAAGCAAGTTAGCAAGACGTTTAAGGGACCGAAGGGAGAGCTTCTGGCCCTTGAGGATGTCTCATTCGGTATAGAGGACGCGGAATTCCTA
>MNYE01000084.1 GCA_001873005.1 Dehalococcoidia bacterium CG2_30_46_9 | reverse complement strand
CTGAGGATAGCGCAGAATCTAAGACAGCCTCATAGCAACGTTTCCCGTTTATTTGTTAGAGGTTGTTTAATAATGCTTTCCTCCTTGTCACCCTGAACTTGTTTCAGGGTCTCGTGAGATGCCGAAACGAGTTCGGCATGACAGTTGCTAAACGCTCTCTTTGTTATCCTATTGTTAACTTTGCCAAGATGGTGTATCTTATGGTGTGTTTGAGATGGGACAGGATTGGCCTGTAGCGGTTCTTCACCATGCCTTGAAAGTAGCCGAGCAAGCTGAGGTTTTCTCGGTCTCTTCTCGAGAAACATCGGTTCATTTTGAGGCTAACAAACTTAAACAGGTTCAGACAAAGGAAAGCTCCAGCATTGCCTTGCGGATTTTCAAAGATGGCAGGATTGGTTTTGCTCAAGCCAGCGGCACTCAAGATATAGAAGCTTTAGTCAATATGGCTGTGGAGACATCTCAATTTGGCTTAGCGGCAAATTTTCAGCTTCCTTCTTCCAGAAGTCATCCTCTGGTAAGCGTCTTTGATTCCCATGTGGACGAGATAACCATGGAGGAAATGGTGCACATTGGTCAGGAGCTTATATCCAGGGTCAAGGATTATGCAAGCAAAATCCTCTGCGATGTAAGGCTGATCAAAGAAATACTCTCAGTCCATATTCTGAATTCTCAGAATGGCGAAGCAAGCTATGATAAAAGTGCCTTTGGCATTAGCCTGGAAGGTATGCTCATTCGGGATAGAGACATGCTTTTTGTCGGTGATAGTGAGGGCTCATGTCGTCCGCTCACCATTATTGACAGCCTGGTAAATAGCGTAATAAGGCAACTTGAATGGGCAAAGGAAAAAGCCATTTTGCACACCAAGTCACTGCCAGTGATCTTTACCCCAAGAGGGGTAGCTAGTGCCTTTCTGGCTCCGCTAGCTCTGGCTTTTAACGGAAAAACGGTTTTTGAAGGAGCTTCCCCATTGAAAAATAAATTGGGGGAGCAGCTTTTTAACCCAAGATTCTCCTTGTGGGATGATGCTACCATACCTTACGGTCTGGGAAGCTCTCCCTGTGATGATGAGGGGATAAGTAGCCAAAGACTTCCTCTTATTGCCAAGGGAGTGGTGGCAAATTTCCTCTACGATTTACAAACAGCAGCTTTAGCGGGCAGCAAAAGTACGGGGCATGGCAGGCGAGCTGGTAGCAACTCCCCCAGACCAGTTATAAGCTCCCTGATCATAAATGAAGGTGATGTCTCTTTCGAAAGCATGGTGGCAGATATGAAGGAAGGTTTGATTGTAGAACAACTTATTGGGGCAGAGCAGGGCAATCTCTTGAGTGGTGACTTCAGTGGCAATGCCTTGTTGGGATATAAAGTAGAAAATGGTAAAATAGTAGGGAGAGTGAAAGATACCATAATTTCCGGGAACGTTTATCAACTCCTGAAAGAGCCTCTGAGCATAGGGAATAAGGCACAATGGGTAGAAGGAATCCTGTGCACTCCGCCTTTATATTGTTCCCGCATATCGGTAGCAACTAAGGGTTAGGATTTAGTATGAAGAAAGTCATAAAGCTCTACAAGCAGCCAGAGGTTAAAACCTGTTTTATGCTTGCTTCTTGGCCGGGTATTGGCAATGTTTCCCTGATAGCGACGAGATATCTAATAGAAAAGCTAAACGCCATAGAAATAGGAGAAATTGACGCCGCGGCTTTTTTTGAACCCCTGAGTGTTGCCGTAAGAGATAATATAGTTGAGGTTCCTCGCTTCCCTGAGAGTAAGTTTTATTACTGGCAGGATGCTCAAGGCGAGAAAGGATTAGTGCTGTTTATCGCTGAGGAACAACCCGTTTCCAAGGGACATGAGTTAGTTAGTTGTGTCCTGGATGCGGCACGAGAGCTTCACGTAGCCAGAATATATAGCTGTGCTGCTGCTGTAACCCACATTCATCATAGTGAGGAACCAAAAGTCTGGGGAGCAGCGACAAAGAAGAAGCTACTTGGTGAATTAAAAGAATACGGTGTTATTCTTAGAGGTAATCTTCGCATTGCCGGATTGAACGGATTGATATTGGGGATGGCTAGAGAACGAGACTTGGAAGGCATTTGCTTATTAGGTGAAGTACCTTCCTACGCCATCCAGGTAGCAAATCCCAGTGCGTCTGTGGCTGTGCTTAAAGTCCTGACTAATATGCTTGATATTCCGGTTGACCTGGCTGAACTGATTCAACTAGCTAAGAAGTCAAGCCAGGAGATGGATAAGTTAGCCAAGCAAGCCACTGCCGAGTTTATTGACCAATTCACTGAGCCTATTTGGGAACGGGATGAAGGAGAAGAGTGATTTTGAGAAGGCGAGGCAGCTAAAGAAGCCCTGGATAAGCTAGAGATTTTTGCTGGGTTTTTTGACCTGTAAACGTGTATATGCTACCATCAAACTAGATGTCAGCTCTGGCGGAACTTTACCGTGAAATTGAGAATTGCCAGGACTGTGGCTTAGCCAAGTGTCGCATTAGGGTAGTGCCTGGTGAAGGAGCGGAAAACGCTGAGTTATTTTTTATTGGTGAAGCCCCCGGTTGGCATGAAGATCAACAAGGTCGCCCTTTCGTCGGACCGGCAGGACAATTCCTGGAGCAATTGCTAGCCTCAATTGACTTACAGCGAGAACAGGTTTATATTGCTAATGTAATCAAATGCCGCCCTCCCCAAAATCGTGATCCCCTGCCGGTGGAGATAGAGGCATGCCGCAAATGGCTCGACCGTCAAATAGAGTTAATTCGCCCCAAAATGATTATTACCCTGGGTCGTTATTCTTTAGCCAGATATTTTCCTGATGATAGTATTGGTAAGATTCACGGAAAGGCGCGGAAAATAGGCGACACTATTTATTACCCTATGTACCATCCCGCGGCAGCTCTGCACCAGGGCAGCCTGCGCCGCATTATTGAGGCTGATATGCTCAAAATCCCTGAGCTATTAGCTCAGGGCGGAAAGATAGCTGAAGCTACTGCTGCCCTGAAACCCCTGAATCAAGTTCAGGGTCAGGGCAAACAATTAAGTCTATTTTGAACCAGGTTAAGTTAATGAATAAGTTAAGAATCGTTCCTTTAGGTGGGCTGGGCGAAATCGGTAAGAACATGACCATTTTGGAATATGGTAATGACCTCGTTGCCATTGATGCTGGACTTATGTTTCCCAACGAAGAAATGTTCGGGGTTGACTTCGTTATACCGGATATCAACTATCTCTGGCAAAATCAGCAAAAACTTAAAGGAATAATTATCACTCACGGACACGAGGATCATATTGGTGCCTTGCCTTATATTCTGCCTCGGCTTTCCGCGCCTGTTTATGCCACCAGGTTTACTCAAGAGTTAATTGCTGCCGAACTCAGGCAGCGTGGCGTGAAAACTCAGGCGAAATTGCATGTAGTCCCCCCGGGTGGCAAGATCGCACTGGGCAGCTTTGCCATCGAATTTTTCTCCGTTTGCCACAGCATCCCTGATTCCGTTGGGCTGACGATTCGAACACCCCTAGGTACCATAGTTCACAGTGGTGATTTCAAGTTTGACCATACCCCTGTGATGGGAGCAACTACTGACCTAGCTAAGCTAGCTTCGGCAGGAGAAAAAGGGGTCTTGCTTCTCCTTTCCGATTCTACTTATGCTGAGCTTCCCGGATATACTCCCTCTGAGACAGTGGTCAGCGAAACCCTGGACAATATTGTGGCTGGAGCCTCAGGGAGGGTGATTGTTGCTACCTTTGCCTCTCTTATCTCCCGAATTCAGCAGGTGATTGATGTTGCTGCCAGGCATAACCGCCGTGTAGCTATCATAGGGCGAAGCATGAAGGAACTAGTAAATGTGGCGCTAAAAACTGGTTATCTTCGCCTCCCTCCTGGCATACTTTGCCATTTTGATGACCTTAAAGATTTATCCCGTAATCAAGTCGTTCTTCTGGCCACAGGAAGCCAGGGCGAGCCGACTTCTGCCCTGGTGCGCATGGCTAATCGAGACCGCCACAGTCCAGCCCAGGTCATCCCTGGCGACACAGTGGTGATTTCAGCAACTCCTATTCCGGGCAATGAAGCATTGGTTAACAAGACCATTGATAGTCTATTTCGCCAAGGTGCTCAAGTAGTTTATGGTAAACTGGCTCAGGTCCATGTTCACGGTCACGGTAGTCAGGAAGAGTTAAAACTTCTGCTTCGCCTGGTTAAACCTAAGTTTTTTGTCCCTATTCATGGGGAGTATCGTCACTTGAGTTTGCATGCCAGGTTAGCTCAAAGTGTCGGCGTGCCTAAAGATAACATTTTTGTCCTGGAAAATGGGGATGTACTCGAGTTGGGGCGGGAAAGTGGCAAGATCGTAGGTAAGGCTCCCGTAGGGGATATTTATGTAAATGGTGCGGTGACGGGCAAAATGGATAACTCTCTCCTGCAAGACCGCAAGTTACTCTCGCAAGACGGAGTCGTAGTGGTAACCATTACCATTGATGCCAAAAGAGGTGAACCAGTAGGAAGACCGCGCATCATAATGCGAGGTTTTGTTGCCTCCCAGGAGAGCAAGACATTAATTGAAAGAAGTCAAGATGTTGTGGTGGCGGCTCTAAACGATGGGAGAAAGCTTTCCCTTGAGCAAGGCCTTGCTGATGCCCGAGTGAAAGATGCCTTGACGAGATTCTTCTACAAAGAAATCCATCGCTATCCGGTTATTATTCCTGTTATTACAATAGTAGAGGGTGACTTCAACGGTAGTCAGCACTCATTAAAAATGTAGCACGAGCCCTGAACTTGATTCAGGGTAGCCTCGCACACGACCCTAAAGGGTCGCACTACGAGAAGTGTAGCTGCTTATGCCTAAGACAAAACATCGCAGACCATCCAAGTTAAAGCAAAGGAACTCCAGAGGCAAGTCCTTGTGGAGACGCTTCTTTAGTTTCCTTGCTGTTCCTCTGGTACGAAGGCTTATATTGATTGCTGTCATAGTAGGCTTACTCTATTTGTGGGGCGCTGTGATATGGGAAAGTATGCTCACGTTATTTGGTTTTGGATTAATCATGATAGCTATTGCTGTAGGGGTAATAATCTGGGTGGTATGGAGGGGACATTTTTCCAGTGCAGTAAAACATTGGAACTGGATTGCCGCAGGAATTAGCCTGGCTTTCGCTTTATGGGGAATCCTTTCCTTTTTCACTGCTACAGAAGGTGTTCTCTCCATTACTACACTGGGAGGTAGATTTGGGCAGAGCATCACAGCCCTGAAACAAGTTCAGGGAAATTTCATTGGTGGACTTCGCATAGTGGCACTTATTCTCCTGGGTGTTGTTTTCCTCGCTCCTGGTAAGATTCTGCATCTTCTCAAGGGTGCCTCCAGGCAAGTTGTAGCACGAGTCCTTACTCCTCAAAGAAAAGGGCAAGCGCCCGCCATGATAGAAGGCCAGGGGGAAAAGCCTGCGGCAACTTTCACAGCCGATGTCATTCCAAGTGAAGCAAAGAAACTGGCCGCTAAGCAGTCTCGTGGTCCGATCCTTACCCCCGGTGGATGGCAACTTCCGCCTATTGATATTCTGGACAGGGCGACTGAAGTAGAACTGGATAAAGATGATATTGAGAAACGGGCGCATCTCCTTGAGGAAGCTTTAGTTAGCTATGGAGTAGAAGCTAAAGTTGTACAGATAAACACCGGCCCCACGGTAACTCAGTTCGGTGTTGAGCCTGGCTGGGATCGGAAATACAAAGAGATAAAAGAAAGAGGCAGGGATGGTACTATACAAACACGCTCGGAAGAGGTATCAAGAATAAGAATCAGGGTAGACCGCATTACTTCCCTGGCTAATGATTTAGCTTTAGCCTTAGCCGCTCCTAGCATTAGAATTGAAGCCCCTGTGCCCGGGAAATCAATAGTAGGCATTGAAGTCCCTAACATTGTATTTGGTTCCGTCGCTTTACGCAGCGTGATAGAAAGCGCAGCCTTCCAGAAAGTTGAAGCAAGATCGAAGCTAGCTATCGCTCTAGGCAAAGCCGCCGGTGGGGAAACAGTAGCCGCAGATCTGACTAAGATGCCTCATTTGCTCATCGCTGGGGCTACTGGCAGCGGCAAAACCGTCTGCCTTAATTCTATTGTTTGCTGTTTATTACTACACAATAGCCCGGACGATGTTCAATTCATCATGGTTGACCCCAAGAGGGTTGAATTGGTCGCTTTTAACGGTATACCACACTTAATTGCCCCGGTAGTCGTAGATAGTGACAAGGCCATAAAGGCGCTGCGCTGGCTGAACCATGAGATGGATAGCCGCTATCGCCAGTTTGCTCAAGCTAGTGCACGCAATATCGAAGGCTACAACAAAGATAAGCCACCTGGCGAAGGGATACCCTATCTGGTACTCGTTGTTGACGAGCTAGCTGATTTGATGATGACTGCTTTTGATGAGGTGGAGCATACTCTCTGTCGGCTGGCTCAATTGGCTCGAGCTACCGGCATTCATATTATTGTTGCGACACAACGCCCTTCAGTAGACGTGGTTACTGGACTGATAAAGGCTAATTTCCCCACCCGCCTTAGTTTCGCCGTCACCTCTCAGGTAGACTCTCGTACCATCCTTGATATGGTGGGTGCTGAGAAATTGTTGGGTAGAGGTGATATGCTCTACATGCCTACAGAAGCCAGCAAGCCCAAACGCCTTCAAGGAACCTTTGTCTCCGATGCCGAAATCGAGAGGCTAGTGTATTTCTGGGGAAATCAACAAAAAACAGGAATGAGAGTCCTAAATTTCGACGATGTAGCTGAAATGGCTCCTCTAGGTCAAAAGGTAGCCCCACTACCTGACCCGCTTCTCGAGGAAGCCAAACAACTGGCTCACGAACATAAACATATCTCTACCTCCTTCTTGCAACGTCGCCTTCGCATTGGCTATCCCCGGGCCGCTCGCCTCATGGAAGCATTGGGGGAGGCAGGACTGCTAGAAACTACCCAACCCAAAGAAGAAAAATAACTGAAGAATCAATAAGCCCCGCTTTGGAGCCGGTGCCGGAAAATCTGTATATGGTGGAGGCGGGGGAGAGTTGAACTCCATCGTACCAAAATATCCTTCACCTAGTCAAGGAGAGACGA
>MNYE01000069.1:1536-7150 GCA_001873005.1 Dehalococcoidia bacterium CG2_30_46_9 | reverse complement strand
CGGTTTCTTCCACGATATCATAATTGGGAAGCTCATCGGGGGTGAAGTGGACTTCGTCCAGTCATTCGGGCTGCTCTCCAGCGGGCTATATGTTCCCTTTGGTATGGTTCTACCCTACATTATCTCTTTCTACCTGGTGCTCGGCCTCCTTGAGGATATTGGCTACCTGCCACGGTTGGCTGTCCTGCTAGATACTATCATGCACCGCTTAGGCTTACACGGGTATGCCATCATCCCGACCCTGCTTGGACTTGGTTGTAATGTACCGGCTATCATGGCTACCCGTATTCTGGAAAGCAAAAGAGAGCGGTTCATTGTGGCAACACTTATCTCCATTGCCCTTCCCTGTACCGCTTTACAGGCGATGATTTTCGGTCTGGTTGGTGAGCGTGGGGGGCAGTATGTTGCCATTGTCTATGGGACGCTGTTTGTCGTCTGGATTATTGTGGGCACCATACTCCGCTATACAGTCAAGGGCTTCACCCCTGAGCTACTGGTTGAGATACCGCCCTACCGTCTACCACAGTGGAGAGCCACGCTCCAAAAGTTGTGGATGAGAGTCTATGGCTTCCTGGTGGCAGCCGTTCCCATAATTCTTGGGGCTGTCCTGGTAATCAACATACTTTATTTCGTTGGTGTTTTTGAGGCTATTGCTAACTTTACTGCGCCAGTAATCACCAATCTCTTTGGACTGCCTAAGGAAGCAGTAACGGCGGTAGTTATTGGCTTTCTACGTAAGGATGTAGCTATCGGTATGCTGGCACCGCTGGCGCTGAGCGCCAAACAACTGGTTGTCGGTAGCGTGGTCCTGGCGATGTTTTTCCCCTGTATTGCTACCTTTGTCGTCCTTCTGAGAGAGCTTGGAGTAGTGAATACGCTGAAGTCAACCGGGATAATGCTTTCTGCCGTACTAATCACCGGCGGGATATTAAACCTGGTCTTGTGAATTAGGGATTACTTGCATGATATACTTTGGTGCTCCAACGTGAAGCATAATGTTCCTCGATAATAGGGTTCCTGAATCAAGTTCAGGACCAGCTGGCTATGGCAACGTAAGCCGGGTACCTGCATTATTCAGGAAGAAAATACCTTCAAACTCCTGAGCCAGTCGTGCGGAGGCATGGAAGCCCGTACAATGGGAAACACCCAGCCTCTGGATTCCCATCTCCTTGAGGTCGGCTATGGTCTGCTCTATATGTTCATCTGATGCCCGGAGGAGGTGAGTGCCACCAATGACGGCGTACACCAGCTCCTTACCGGTCAATCTTTGAGCATGCCGCAGGGTATTGATTATACCTCGATGAGCACACCCCAGAATAACTATCAGACCAAAGTCAGTGTCAATGACCAGAGCTAGGTCATCAGCCAGTCTATCTGGTTGGAGTACGCCAGCTTCTTTGACGAAGAGGTTATTTTCAATTTCTTCATAACCTGAGAGCATGGGAATTTCCCCGGTGGTCAGGATACGGTCGGTAATGCGAACTGGCTCCCTCACCAGGTTGAAATGTGCCCCCAGGCTCTCCAGTTCCTCCCGTGAGAAGGGTATTCCAATATACTGCTCTTCTGTTTCTCCATCGCGACGCACATACTTGGGAGCCCAGATATCCGGGTGTGCGATTACTTCCACCTCACCCCTCCTTCTCAGCACCTCTCGCAGCCCGCCAGTGTGGTCGGCATGGCCATGACTGAGTACTATGCGGTCGATTGTAGTGAGGTCTATTCCCATTAGCTGGGCATTATGCACTGCTGAGAAGCTCAGCCCGGTGTCCATAAGAATCCTCAATCCATCAACCTCAACCAAGATGCTGAGGCCCCACTCGGCAAGATAGCCGTAGTTTGCTGTATTTTCACTGAGCGTGGTTATGCGAATTTCCATGGGATACCCCCTGAAGTAGTTGCCCAATTTATTGGGCTTTGCCTGATAAATCAGGCAACTACTGTCTCTTATAGGATTTCTTCCACGGTTCATTCTTAAGAACTAGATAATCCTTTACTGCCTCTTTCAATGTATTTGCTGCCAGAAGAGCACAGTGCTGGCTCTCTTCAGGTAGTCCACCCAGGGCATTCAAGACGTCCTGCTGGCTAATCTTTAGAGCCTGGGTGGCGTTTTTGTCCTTAGCCAGCTCGGTGACCATGCTCCCGGCGGCGATACTCGTGCCACAGCCATCGGTCATGAAGGAGGCTTCAACAATGCTATCATTCCTCACCCTGAGCCAGATTTCCATAGTGTCCCCACAGGGACCGGTAATACGGGCAAAACCGTCTGCATTGTCCATACTACCAACATTTCTGGGATTCATGGCGTGGTCAATAACTGTCTCGGAATAGATTTTCTGCATCTCGGCGTTTACCTCTTCTTGTAACTCATCCCAGGTTTCTGTCATCTAGTTACCCCTTTTGAAATGCAAAAAGCAAAAATAAAAATGCAAAATGACAGAGCAAAAGTTAAAAAAATTTGCATTTTGAGTTGTCATTTTGACTTTTGACCTTTGATTTTTAATTTTCTACCGCCGCCGTCCTGGTAGGTTTCCGTTTTCTTCGTGGGCAACCTCTCCTTGAACTGGTCAATCACATATTGGCAGGCAGCGAAGCCCTCGCTGCGGTGGGGTGAGGCTACGGCAACAACCAGATTAATCTCACCAACCTTCAGCTTACCAACCCGGTGTGTTATGGCTATTCCATCTATTTGCCACCTTTGCCTGGCTTCGCTGGCAATTTCCTGCAATGTGTTCTCGGCATTTCCCTTAGAGTCCTGGTATTCTACAGAAAGAACCGGTCTGCCTTGAGAGTAGTTGCGAATTAGGCCGATGTAGGTGACTACACAGCCACTACGGTCACTTTTTACCTTATCTATTACCTTTTGTGGGGGAATCGGCCTTTCAGTAATTTCAATCATGTCTATCGCTCCCAGAAGTCGCCTTTGCTGACGTTACCTGTAACAGAGACTCTCCCAGATTGGCTATAATCTCGGCATCATAGTGCTCGATATTGCCTTCATCGCAGAGCTTAGCCAGAGCCGGGTCTATGGGTAGCCGACCAAGAAGCGGGGCATGAGCGGTGCGAGCCATCTCCTCTCCACGGCTCTTGCCGAATAGTTCAATCTTCCTGTCTATCTCAGGCACGTAGAGATAGCTCATATTCTCCACCACCCCGAGAATCGGTTTGCCCATCTGCCGAGCCATATTTATCGCTTTCCTCACAACCATCGTCGTCAGGGCTTGAGGGGTAAAGACGATGATTATCCCGGTTAGGGGCAGTGTCTGCATGACAGTAAGAGGAGCATCAGCCGTGCCCGGCGGCAGGTCAACTACCAGATAATCCAGTTTTCCCCATAGCGTCTCTTCCCAGAACTGGGTGATGGCTTTACCAATAAGTGGTCCACGCCAGATAACGGCATCATCCTCGCTGGGTAAGAGTAGATTGATAGACATGAGTTCAATACCTGACCTTGAAGATACCGGTAGAATCCCGCTGTCACTGCCACTAGGTCTAGTATTTATACCGAACATCTTCGGGATGCTGGGGCCGGTGATATCGGCATCCAGAATACCGACCTCACACCCCTGGCGCTTCAGGGCAATGGCGGTAAGGCTGGCGACCAGTGATTTGCCCACGCCACCCTTGCCGCTCATTATGGCGATGACGTACCTTATCTCGTTTATGTCCTTCGGCTTGCTGTCCACAAAGCTGACATCTACTTCCTCAACCCCCTCCAACTTCTGGACGACGTCACTAGTCCTGTCTTTGAGCCACTCTTGGTTCTCCAGTGACAGAGCGGCTGAGGCAAGGGTGATGTCAACTTTGCGCTCAGCAATCCTGACTTCCCGGACTAAATTCATCTTGACCAGACTGCGCATAACACCGGGAACCAGCACCGTGTCAAGACTTTCCATTACCTGCTCTTGTGTTGGCATAGAGTTCCTCCTTAATCTTTAAGTAAATCTCCTCGCCAGCAACAAGGTTGCTGGCTACCCTCCTTTAGTGCAGCCGCTCCATTAGGTTAAGCAGCTTACCCTCACTTCGTTTTGCTCATCAGTCTCGCGTAGTAGGAAGAGGAGAGGTACAGAGCTGCTAGAGGGTTATGGCCTGTGACCCTGTCCTTGACCGCTAAAACCGTCATCGGGACACGGCAATACTTGATAAATAGCGTATCGTGCCCGATGCAAAGCCCAAGCATTATGGCGAGGTCAACTTTTTCTGAATTTAGAATCTCGGCCTGAACTATGGGGCTACACATGGATTCCCAGCTATCCGCACCTCTTATCTTTTCCTCCGCTTTTATTCCTATTCTCTCCTTTGGGGTAGCGCCTACCTTGCACCGAACTGACACTACCTCAAATCCTTTGTTTTCCAGCATATCAGTCAGAATGCTAGCCTCATTCGCCAGCCCAGCACAGAAGGCGAGCCCCAGCTTTTTATACCCACACTTTTGAGCGAACTGGAACAGCTCCAGAATTCGGGGGTTCTTGGTTCTCATGCCATCAGGCGTATGCTCGTAGCATTCAAACTCCTGCAAGGAAGCTAAGCGAGCAAATTCCTTAACATCAGGCTTGTCATACTCAGCAACAGCATTTTCTATGACGTCAGGCATGACCTTCATGGGACAAAAAGCTGGTGCTTTATCGAGGGTAGGTGTCTCATCGGCTGTGATTCGGGGCACACAAACTACAGTAGGGCACTTGGCACACTTAGCGCTCAATTTTTTGGTCATATTTAAAACCTCCTTTCAAACATTGCGTACCGCGTGTATCTGTCTAGTCCAGCCGCTCCATAAGGTTAGGTAGCTTACTCTCAAGGTAAAGTTTTACCGCTTCCTCAATATTCTCAACATCGGTGACCACCGGCTCAATGCCGCGGCTTTTCAGGCTCTCATAGGCGCCCCAGCCCATGCCTCCAGCAATGAGCACCTGACAATCAGCGATAGTCTCCGCCATGCTGGTGTGCTTTGCCTGTGAGCCGGCATCATACCCATGCCTTTCGCCAGGAGCTAAGGGAGCATCCTGGTAGGCAGCAAAGGTGTGATGCCCTGCCTTATTGCGTGTTTCCTTATTCACAATCTTGCCATCCTCTACGGTGACCACCACATACAGTGGTGCTCTGCCGAAGTGCTGGCTGATAGTTGTCCCGTCTTCCGTTATAGCGGCAATCTTCATGACTTTGTACCTCCATTTTTCTCGTCTATTATTTTAAGCTCGTATCTGGGTTTTCCTTCATCAAAACATACACTCACTGTTACATGTTTGCCCTCGGCAAGATATTTCTCTGACTCATCGCGTAGCCTCTGTGACTCAGGAGACTTCAGAAAGGATACGAGAGCCTCAAACCTCTGCTGGAGCTCCTCCTTAAAATCAAAAGTCAAGAATAAAAAATCAAAATTACAAATCAAAATGCAAAACTTTTTGATTTTTGCATTTTTATTTTTGATTTTACTTCCGGGTTCCATATTACCTCCTTAACTTAACATCACACAGACACTATGTACCACTTTCAAGTTGTTTTCGTGGCAGAAGGCTATAGCAGCTTCACTTTCTGAGCCCGGTTGGAGCCATATGCGGCTGAGCCTCAGCCTCTTACATTCCTTAAGAATGGCCTCGGTTACCTCCGGGGGCACTAC
>MNYE01000069.1:0-1434 GCA_001873005.1 Dehalococcoidia bacterium CG2_30_46_9 | reverse complement strand
GCCGCGGCTTTTCAAGTTCTTAAATATCTGATGGCCATATTTCTTGGTATCATCTGTTGCACCAACTATGGCAAACCTCTTTTGGGCCATAAACTCCTTAATCAGGTCTTGCATAGCATCCTCCTCAAGTTCTTCTGCAGCGCTCACCTGTGGAGCAGGGTGGCGTTTCACAGCGCTCTGTCCGCCCGCAGCAGGTGCTACCCGGAGCATTAGCCCTTTCTTTCAACAGTCTGGGGATAGATAGCAACCTGTCCAGGCTATGGCTACCGCAGTTCGGGCATTTTGGGGCCTCACTATTATTGAAGCTATGTGCTAGAAACTCAAACACCTGCTCGCAGGACTGGCATTTATACTCATATATTGGCACCTGTTCCTCCCTGGCTTCTAGCTAAGAAATCCGAAATATTTTGCCATAATTTAGTTATCTCAATGCTGACCACACCTTCGGTATACTCCACCACCGGCAAACCGCGCACTATAGCTTCAGTAACTGCGTTATCAAAGGGGACTTTGACGGCTATCTCTATCCCTTGACCACGGCAATAGCTCTCAATGTGGCGGGCGTTGTCCTCGTTAATATCATATTTGTTGATGCACACCAGAGCCGGAACGCCGAAGTGACGGCAGACGCCAAGAACTCTCTCAAGGTCATGTATTCCAGACAGCGTCGGCTCAGTTACCAGAAGAGCCAGATTAGCCCCGGTGAGAGAGGAGATAACGGGACAGCCGATACCGGGTGGGCCATCGCTGATGATGTAATCGGCTACTTCTTTTTCCGCCATTTGTCTCGCCTGCTGTCTTACCGTAGCTACCAGCTTCCCCGAGTTCTCCTGGGCAACACCGAGTTGAGCATGCACCAGAGGACCGTATCTGCTATCAGAGATAAACCAGTGACCAGCCAGGTTTTCTTTCATAGTGATAGCTTCAGTCGGGCAGATACGAGAGCAGAAGCCACAGCCCTCACAGGAGATGGGGTCAACCCGGAAATCCTTAATCGCCTTAAAGCGGCATAGCTCCTGGCATAAGCCGCATTGGGTACATCTATCCTCAGCAATAAAGGCAGTTTGTCCGCTCCAGAACTCGTGCCTCTCCCGTCTAGCCGGCTGAAGCAAAAGGTGCAGGTCGGCGGCATCAACATCGCAATCAACCAGCACCTTGCTCTTCGCCAGAGCGG
The DNA here is from genome assembly GCA_001873005.1 of Dehalococcoidia bacterium CG2_30_46_9. Taxonomy (GTDB): domain Bacteria; phylum Chloroflexota; class Dehalococcoidia; order GIF9; family AB-539-J10; genus CG2-30-46-9. The sequence continues at coordinate 260 of MNYE01000069.1, read as the reverse complement.
CGAAAGAGCCCACGATACTGGTCTTTCCAGTGCCTCCTTTACCGCTTAAGACTACGACTTCTTTCATCTACTAGCTCCCGAATCCGGTCAAAAAGCCCTATGAAGCTTTCCTTCCACTGTCGCATGCCCTCAACCAGCGTTATTCCGCGAGAATAGAGCCGTGCAATCTCGGTATCCAGAGGAATGGTCAGCAGGACCGGTATGTTTTCGTTCAGACAATATTCTTCTACTTTTCTATCCCCCACACCAGCACGGTTAAT
>MNYE01000015.1 GCA_001873005.1 Dehalococcoidia bacterium CG2_30_46_9 | reverse complement strand
TTCTGGAGTGCCTTCACTGTGGTGGGGTATAGTGCCCTTGCCTTTCATTATAGTATCAATAGCTTGCCAGATAGCTTCAATATGGCGTTTAGAGTCGGCACTGCAAATAACAAAATAATCGGCAAAAGAACACAATTCCCTTACATCGAGCATAATTATGTCAGTTGCCTGCTTTTCAGAAGCAACCTGTGTTGCTAAACGGGCTATTTCTTCTGCTTTCAGAAAGCTTTTCACCCCCTCATTTCCTTCAAGGTGACAAGGTTGGTCAAACACTAACAATTATACTACATTCCAATAGACTTTGACTAAAGGATTTTTATCACCTATATTATGTTTTAAATGGCGGATTTGCTTTTTGGTCCCGCAGGAGTTCCCTTAAGTGCCAAAGAACGCTCCACGGAAAGTGGCATCCAACGTGTTGCTGAGCTAGGTTTGGAATGTATGGAGCTGGAGTTTGTGCAGGGGGTAAAGATGAGCGAAAAGACTGCCCTATTCCTGGGTCAACTAGCCAGGAAAAAAGGAGTAGCCTTAAGCGCTCATGCTCCCTATTTCATAAACTTCAATGCTCGAGAACCAGAAAAGGTATTAGCCAGCCAAGAAAGATTGCGACAAACCATTAGAATTGGGTCTCTAAGTGGTGCCAGAAGTGTGGTCTTTCATGCTGCCTATTATCTGAACGACCCGCCACAGAAGGTTTATTATACAGTAAAGACACAACTGGAAGAAATAGTAACCAAGTTAGAAGCTGCCGAGAGGAATATCCGGATAAGACCTGAAGTTACGGGAAGGAGTAGCCAGTTCGGTACTTTAGATGAAGTGATAAATCTAAGCAGCGAGGTAAACTGTGTAGCTCCGTGTATTGACTTTGCCCACTGGTATGCCCGTACAGGAAAATTCAATACCTACGCAGAATTTATTGCTATTTTCACACAAGTAGCAAACAAATTAGGAAGAGCCGCTCTGGATAATATGCATATACACATTTCGGGGATAGCTTATGGCAAGAAAGGGGAAATTAAACACCTGAATCTGAAGGACTCCGACTTCAATTATCTTGACCTTATTAAGGCTGTGAAGGATCTCAAAGTCAAAGGGTTGATTATCAACGAAAGCCCTAATCTAGAAGAAGATGCTCTTTTTCTACAGGAAGCTTATGCTTCGCAAACTTAAGAAGTAATGCCAGCCCGTTTAACTTCTGAGCCCTTTGCTTCCTGTCAGGGTGACAAATAAACAATCACAAGCAGGTTGGTTTTTCTATTTGTAGTATTTTTGATATAATAAAGCATTATGAAATCTACATGGCATAGTGGATTTTTCTACCTCCTACTCATGGTAGTGGTGATATCTTTGTTATTTGCTTTTTTGCCCCGTGGCGGCCCCGAAGAAGTGGATAGTATCGGTGCATTTATCGAAAAAGTTAAGCAAGAGCAAATTGATATTATCCAACAGGATGCAAGTAATACTGTGATTATTGCCTTAAAAGATGGCAAGGCTGTATACAAAACCGGTTTCAGCGGCACTACAATCGAGTTACGCGATTTACTCAAAGATGAAGGAATAGACCCTAACATTGTTTCTGTTAAACCTGCTAGCACTGACTGGGGCATGATAGCTTTACAAATTGTCTTACCTATTATGTTAGTCGGGGGGTTATTCTTTTTCCTTTTCCGTTCTGCCCGTGGAGTTGGCTCCCAAGCCTTTGATTTCACGAAAAGTCGCGCCCGATTGACTCGCGGTGATAAACCCACGGTAACTTTTGCCGATGTGGCGGGGGTTGATGAAGCAAAAGAAGAAGTTCAGGAAATAGTGGAATTCTTGGGGCACCCCGAGAAATTCAGCGTTTTAGGGGGACGCGTACCTCGCGGTGTGCTCCTTGTGGGGCCACCGGGAACAGGCAAAACTTTATTAGCCAAAGCTATAGCCGGGGAAGCTAAAGTACCATTCTACTCCATGAATGGCAGCGAGTTCGTAGAGATGTTTGTCGGTGTCGGTGCGGCTCGAGTTAGAGACTTGTTTGAGCAAGCTAAGCGTAACGCCCCCAGCCTTATATTTATTGACGAAATTGATGCTGTGGGAAGACATCGTGGTGCCGGCTTGGGCGGTGGACATGACGAAAGAGAGCAAACTTTAAATCAAATCCTGGCTGAAATGGACGGTTTTGACACCAATACTAATATCATTGTCATGGCAGCTACTAACCGCCCGGATATTCTTGACCCGGCACTATTACGTCCGGGACGCTTTGACCGCCACATCGTTATTGACCTGCCTGATATTCAAGGACGCAAGGCTATCCTGGAAGTACATGCTAAAAACAAACCACTGGCTAAAGAGGTCAACATGGAAACCTTGGCTAAAGAAACACCGGGCTTCAGTGGTGCTGACCTGGCCAATGTAATTAATGAAGCAGCTATTTTAGCCGCCCGCCGTAGTCTTAAGAGTATTACGCTAAAGGAACTTGAAGATGCTGCCGACCGAGTTATTGCTGGCCCAGAAAGGAAAAGCCGCATAATATCCCCAAAGGAAAAGGAAATAATTGCTTATCACGAAAGTGGACACGCCTTAACTGCCAGAATGTTGCCTAATGCTGACCCGGTGCACAAAGTCTCCATAATTGCTCGTGGTATTATGGGAGGCTGGACACGCTTTTTGCCTACAGAAGACCGCCATCTGTGGACCAAGTCTCAATTTGACGATAGATTAGCTGTCACTTTTGGTGGACACATTGCTGAAGAGATAACCTTTGGGGAGATAAGTACGGGAGCACAAAATGACCTGGAAGAGGCAACCAAGTTAGCGAGGAAGATGGTTACCGAATTCGGCATGAGCGAAAAATTGGGACCACGGACTTTTGGGCAAAGACAAGAACTCGTTTTCTTGGGTCGTGAGATTACCGAACAGAGAGATTACAGCGAGAAAATAGCCCAAGAGATTGATGAAGAGGTGCATAATATAATCCAGAATGCCTACAATACTGCTAAGAAAATCCTCGTTTCGAACAAAGCCAAGCTAAAGGAAATAGCTGAGCAACTTATTGCTCGGGAAACTTTGGAAGAACCTGAGCTCAACAAGCTATTTGAAGGGCTAACCCCACAACCTAGCCTAAGTTGCTGAAGTTAATTTCTTAAATTAGAGAAAGGAGGAAGGAAAATGGAGAGGGAATTATATCCTATGTGTGCTAAGTGTGCCAAAAGAATCTGCGATCCGTACAATAAAATTGGCACAGAGCCACCATCCATAAAGGAGGCGCCAGCTATTTGCTCTATGAGGCTCAAACCTGATGTAATTAAAAAGGCTGTAGCTGAGTATGAGCGAGAAGATATTAAAGAATTTGCCCGTCTTGCTTCGCTACAGGAAGCTGAGTGCTATGAATGGGTGCCTAGCGGGGTCGGAGATAGACTAGGAATTAGGACCAAATTTCCCAGGGTGGAGGAGACGATTCAATTTGCTCATAAAATGGGCTATAACAAACTAGGCATTGCTTTCTGCATAGGGCTAGGCAATGAAGCTCGGATTCTGGATAGGATGTTGGAAAACCGTGGCTTTCAAGTGATATCTGTTTGCTGTAAGGTAGGGAGAATTGATAAGGAGAAAATAGGCGTCAAGAGGGAAGAGATGATAGGAGGCCCAAAAGGTAAACTATATTATGAGTCTATGTGCAATCCTATTACCCAGGCAGAAATCCTGAATTCAGAGGGAGTAGATTTAGCTATCCTTTTGGGGCTATGCGTTGGGCATGATAGCTTATTTATTAGGTATTGCCATGTTCCAATGACTGTGCTTGCCGTGAAGGACAGAGTATTTGGACATAATCCCCTAGCTGCCATTTATCTCTCCTCCTCGCCTTATTACGGCAGGCTCATGACTCAGCCTCCCGAAAAACGCTAAAAGTCAGTTATGAACATGCCCTAAATCAAAACGTTGAAGGAGCCTCATCTTCTCCTTAACCTTTTAGAGGGGAGGTGAGCCCATGGAATACACGAAAAAATAGTCAATAATAACCAGTCATGAGTCATGAGTCTCTAGTCTAATGGCTAATGACTCAAGACTAATTTTGAAGGAAGAAGCCCTAGCTAATGCAAAAGAAGCTATCATGTGCCATATAGAAGGGTTAAGGAAAGCTGGTGAATCTGTGCCCATTGAAGAGAGTACCCAGACGGCTATTTTCCTGAGTTACAATACTATCATCGAGTTTCACAAATAATGGCTGTGGTTCCCGAAGTTTTTGCCCTGGCAGCGGTAATTGAAATGTCCAACCCACTTCTTTTATGCTCCCATCGAAACCAAGAAAGGAATGAAGCTTCTCAGAGCTGAAGGGAAGGAATGGGTAGAAAATAGTCTTCAAAGCTGATAACAGGGATAAAGCAGTGTAAATAGAGATTGCCACGGGGCTTCGCCCCTCGCAATGACAGAGGGCGGAAGCCTCCCGCTCCTGCTTGATCTTCTTCCACGGTGCTTGCTCATCAAGATAACGATTACCTTCCTGAGCCAAAGACATTGCCTCTCTCAGTGCCTCCTTAAAGTTGCAGCGATAAAGCATCTTATCCACAGTGTCCAGAACAGCCTCAGCTTTGTGAATCAATCTCTGACTTTGTTCATCAAGTTCACCGGGCGAGGGCACAATTCCATCGAAATTGCGATAGGCAAAAGTAAGAACCCGATGAGCTAAATTACCGTAGGTAGCTACTAATTCATTATTATTGCGACGCAGGAATTCACCCCAGGAAAAATCGCTATCCCCGGTCTCAGGCATACTTGCCGCAAGAGCATAACGAATTGGGTCTGGCTCATATCGCTCCAGATAATCGGGTAGCCAGATAGCCCAGTTGCGACTGGTAGAAATTTTCTGACCCTCAATAGTCAAGAATTCGTTGGCTGGAACATCGTAAGGAAGATTCAATCCTGAATCAAGTTCAGGACCATAGCCCATTAACATTGCTGGCCAGACAAGAGTATGGAAAAAGATATTATCCTTACCAATAAAATAAAAACTCTTACTCTCCCCCTGCCAGAATGGCTGCCATATTGACTCATTGCTCTGTGACTTTGCCCATTCTTTGCTCGCCGATAAATAGCCGATGACCGCTTCGAACCACACATAAATACGCTTACGCTCAAAACCTGGTTGCGGTACGATAACCCCCCAATTCAGATCACGCGTTATGGCTCTGTCTTTTAATCCTTCGTCCAGAAATTTCCAGGTAGTGCCGAGCACATTATTCCGCCAATGAGTCTGCTCCTTTATCCACGCTCTCAATTTATCTTGGAAAGCACTGAGCCGCAAAAAGAAATGCTCTGAAGCTTCAAATCGTGGTGTCGTGGTGCAAAGACAACAGTGAAGGTCCTTAAGATCCGATGGGTTCAGAGGTCGGCCACAAATATCGCACTGGTCACCTCGAGCCTTAAGAAAACCACAATGTGGACACGTGCCTTCCAGATAGCGATCGGGAAGAAAACGCTGACACTTGGGGCAATAAGCCTGAAGCATTTTATCCCGGTAGATATAACCTTTACGCAACAACGTAAGGAATATATCATGAGTAACCTGAGTGTGATTTTCTGTGCCCGTTGTAGTAAATAGGTCAAAGGAAATGCCCAATTTTTGCCAGCAATCTATAAATTGCCGATGATACTTATCGGCTATTTCTCGTGGCGATCTGGACTCTTGCTCTGCCCGAATGGTGATTGGTGCCCCATGCTGGTCGCTGCCTGAAACCATCAGAACCTCATTTCCTTTAAGCCGATGATAACGGGCAAAAATATCAGCCGGCAGATAAGCACCGGCAATATGCCCTAAATGCAAGGGGCCATTAGCATAAGGCCAGGCAACACCTATAAAAATACGCTCACTCATACCTTACTGTTTTGGCAAAAAGGTAATCGTCTCTTTTCCCTTCTCCACCCTATATGAAGCATAACCATGCGAAAGACAACAGTCAACACAAAAACGCTTTTTCTCACCTTTCTCATCACCAATTACTAGATAGCGCTCCCCATAATTAAGAGCACGATGACAGTCATCGCATTCTATCTTACCCATAGCAATACAACCACGTCGCATCTTTAGCCTCCTTTCTTGAAATTCAGCCATGTCTGGTAAAGTTTCCTTCTTGATAAACCACTAGCCCGTGAAATCCGGGATATTGCCTCCTTGGCACTAATTCCCCGCTGGCAAAGCTCCCGTAATTCTCTTTCCGTCTCATCAGTAATCTTGTTTTCTTCTTCAGTTCTCCCTTCTATAACCAAAGTAAACTCTCCTATTGGTTCGGTGAAATGTTCCCTTGCTTCACTCACTTTACCCCGGAATATTTCCTCATGAATCTTGGTGAGCTCACGACAAACAGCTATCCTCCTATTTTCTAGAATTTCCTCAATATCACCCAATGTTTCCTTGAGACGGTGTGGAGCCTCAAAAGCTATTATAGTCCTTGGCTCATTAGCAATAGAGACAAGAAGCCGACGTCTCCGTCCCTGACGGCGAGGCAGGAAACCTAGATAGACAAACTGGTCGGTCGGTAAACCCGAAACCACCAAGGCAGTTATCACCGCTGAGGCACCGGGGATGGGTACGACAGGAATGCCATGATCAATAGCAGCAACGATAAGTTCGTAGCCAGGGTCACTTAGCCCCGGCATACCTGCCTCGGAAGTAAGAGCCACGTCTTTTTCGTCAAGACAATGTAATAAATAATCTAGCTTGACTCGTTTATTGTGTTCATGATAGCTGGTTACAGGAGTTTTTATCTTATAAGCATTAAGTAATTTGCGTGTGGTTCGGGTATCCTCCGCAGCAATAAGCTTCACCTCTTGCAAAAGGCGCAAGGCACGCAAGGAAATATCTTCCAGATTGCCAATTGGGGTGGCAACAACATAAAGGGTAGACATAACGGGTAATTGTAATCTAAAGTTATAGTTTTATCCATGACGAGATTCCAGAATTTCTGATTTGATTTTTCTTCGTAGTCAATGCTAAAATCAAGGTTAAGGGCAGCGTAGCTCAGTGGTAGAGCAGGGGACTCATAAGCCCTTGGTCACTGGTTCAAGTCCAGTCGCTGCCAGTTTTGTTGTTCTGAGCTTCAGGCGAAGAATCCCGCACCACGTCTAAGTGTGTATCTCTAAGTGACACAAGAGACGCCGGCATTGCTACACAGTTCTAGGTTGGCAGTTTGGGCAAAAGTAGCTACCTCTGTTCCGCACTAAAATCC
>MNYE01000059.1 GCA_001873005.1 Dehalococcoidia bacterium CG2_30_46_9 | reverse complement strand
ATAGTCTACACAACAACATGCAAAAATACAATCGTATTTTCTCCGTCATTCTAATGGCGGAATTACTGCAAGAAAAAAGGAGCTTTCTTAATGAAAGCTCCTTTTGCTAACGAAAGAACAATTAGATGCCCCTGACTATCCTCAGGAAGTTGCCCAGCTTTTGGGAAGTTCTTGGGAGAGGCAGGCAAGGAACAATTAGTTGACTTGAGCTTTATAGCCTTGCTAGCATTAGCTTTGCGGGGATATAGCTCAGTTGGGAGAGCGCTGCGTTCGCATCGCAGAGGTTGGGGGTTCGAATCCCCCTATCTCCATTTGTGCCCCTGTAGCTCAGATGGATAGAGCAGCGGTTTCCTAAACCGTTTGTCGGGCGTTCGAGTCGCCCCAGGGGTACCACAAAGCTAAATTTGCCCCACAAGCGGGGTGCCACAGGCGTGACACCCTGGCCGGAAGAGGACCACTCTATAACACAGGAACCACTGACCTGCGCGCGATTCGTTTCTCACCGCGAAGCGCCTTGTTCAGGTCACAAAGCCTGTAATATCGGATGTCAAACACCACCGGGAATCCAGGCGAAATTCTGAACTCCGTTCTGCGTCAGCGGATTTGTTTCTGGCCTTTCTCAGCCCTTCCCTATTCGGAACATCTTAGTGCCACATGTGGGACACACGCCCTGAGTTGCCGGGCTGCCATTCTTCATGGTTATCGCCTTGGCATTTTTCATTTCTCTCTTGGCGTGGCACTTAACACAGTATGCTTGCATTGAACAGACCTCCTTTCTGGAGAGAGAGAATAGACTATCCCACACCATGATGTCAATAGTTTGTAAGGTATCTTCATAAGTATTGACAGTCAGGTGCGGTAGTTTATATTATCTCTGCTAAGGCAGAGGAGCGACGAGGATCACCTAATTCCAGGTTGCCATGGGAAATCTGGCTTATAATTGGCGTGAAGGAGGCAAACAATGAATTATTGGTATTCGTCTTGATGGTGCAATGCAGCCGTGTTCTGGCTCTACTTATTGGAGCGCTAGCCGATATAGGCAATGCAATTAAATCATTCGGAGAGGAGGGTCAAAAATGCTAAAAGAATTCAAAGAATTCGCTATGCGTGGTAATGTACTCGACATGGCCATTGGTATCATCCTTGGCATCGCCTTTGGTGCAATTGTCAACTCACTTGTCAATAACATTTTGATGCCGCCAATTGGGTTGCTGCTCGGTAAGGTCGATTTTGCCAATTTGTTCATCAATCTGTCTGGGAAGCACTATGCTTCACTGGCCGAAGCAAAAGCTGCCGGCGCCGCCGTTATGAGCTATGGCGTATTTATCAATACTATAATTAACTTTATTATTGTGGCTTTGGTACTCTTCTTAATTGTACGGCAGGTCACTAAGATAAGACGCAAGCCAGAGATAGCGCCAGCGGCACCTACCAGCAAGGACTGCCCCTATTGTTATTCCAGTATTCCAATCAAGGCCACACGTTGTCCGCATTGTACTTCTGAACTGAAGCCAGCGTGAATTTATGAGTTTCGAGAGCCAGAGAACGTGCCCAGGTCGGCTAGCGCCTGGTTTAACTATAGTCTATGCGCTTGAACATTCTCTTGGGAGCGCCGCAAACAGGACACTTTTCCGGAGCTTCACCCTCAACCGTATTACCGCAGTACTGGCAAACATAGAACGGTTTCTCAACCATTGATTGGCCTTTTTCAAGCGTGTTAAGGGCTGCCTGAAATAAACCATGGTGAACTTGTTCAACCTTATTTGCCAGGTTAAAGCTGTCTCTGGCCTTCTTCTCGCCTTCAGTCTCGGCCTGCTTTATGAAGGCAGGATACATCTCAGTAAACTCGTGATTCTCACCACCAATCGCAACTATCAGGTTATCCTTAGTTGACTTGACTCCTTGCATAACTCTTAAATGGTTCCGAGCATGTACTGTCTCAGCATCCGCCGCGGCGCGGAATAAGCGTGCTATCTGCTTATAACCCTGCTCTTCGGCCTTCTCCGCGTAAAATAGATACTTGCGATTTGCTTGGCTTTCACCGGCAAAAGCGGATTCTAAATTCTGACCTGTGGTGCTCATAATCAACCTCCTGTTAAGTTATTCCTTCTAATTGTAAGGGTAATTATAGCAGTTACGCAACTCGAATTTGCGATAGTTGCCGTTGGATATATAGTCAATTACAAAAATGTTTACACAAAAGGTCATTGCGAGGCTGACAAAGTCAGCCGAAGCAATCTCAGGAGTGCGGATTGCTTCACTTTGTTCGCAACAAGGATTGCCACACTTCCCCTTCGCTGATTGCCACGCCTTCGGCTCGTAACTTCGGCTCACCGCAATGACAGGTGAAATTGTGTACTGATTTATGCCGTTGACTATAAAAGTGAAGCTGACCTTTTACAGGAAGCCATGGGGTATATCTACTATTACAACAATGTAAGGGAACATTCGGCATTAAATTATCACACACCGTTTTCTTATCTGAAGACACAACTACCTGATATTGATGATAAAATAAGGTTCGTCATCCCCATAATGCTAGACAAAGTAGCTGTTGATTTGGGACCAAGCCTACATCCGGAAGGATCAGCCTGTTCGGTATTGACGCACTAATCCACTCCGATAGAGCTAGAGAGCTAGCGGGATACATTCCGCAGGATGTATCGGTGGATGGAGAACTTACTGGATACGAAAACATCCTCATGTATTCTAAACTCTACGGCCTGCCTCGTAAAGGCAGAGAAGGACGCATCAAGGAAGTTCTGGGCTATCTTGACCTTCAGGAGAGAGCGAAGGATATGGTTAACACTTATTCCGGAGGAATGATGAGAAGGCTGGAAATAGCTCAGGCACTAGTGAACAGACCGAGAATTTTGTTCCTTGATGAGCCGAGCATAGGCTTGGATCCACATGCGAGAAGGGTAATCTGGGAGCTTGTCCAGGAGCTACGCAGCGAATTTGGTACGACTATCCTTCTTACGACTCACGACATGAATGAGGCGGATGTGCTATGCGACCGGATTGGCATCATGGATGGGGGCAAGTTAGTCGCCGTTGGTCAACCATCGCAACTAAAAGCAACGGTCGGTGGTGATGTACTTACTATCAGCTCAAAATCTCCGAACTGCTCAACCAAACTAAAGGAGCTGGGATATTCCTTCATATCCGAATCTTCCGACGGCCATTTTGACCTAGTCGTATCTGATGGGGAAAGACTGATTCCCCATTTGTTAGAGACGCTTAAGGCCGATGGAGTGGAAGTGGATGCGGTATCTTTAAAGAAGCCAACCTTGGATGATGTCTTCCTCAAGTATACCGGGGCCAGATTGGGTGAATGTGAAACTTGGAGCGAAGCTCGCCGGGGAAGGAGAACCTTCAGGAGGTTAACAAAATGAGTCTAAGGAGATACTTTTCAAGCGTTCTGACCCTGACAGAATTTGAGTTGAGGAAGCTAAAGCATGATTCATCTCAAGTCTGGCTGAGGAGTGTACAGCCGGCGCTCTGGCTTGTAGTATTTGGCGAAGTCTTCAGTAAGATAAGGGCTATTCCCACCGGTGGAATATCCTATCTTCAGTTTATGACACCTGGCGTTCTGGCTCAATCAGTCATGTTTGTTGCTATCTTCTACGGGATTACGGGGTTAATATCAACCTCAACCCCTTGAATGTACTCAGCGTGTTCGCCATTATTGTCCTGTGTGGCATGTGTTTCTCCAGTCTGAGCATGAGTCTGGCTCCAATTTTCCGAACGAGGGAACGGATGATGGGCATTGGGCAAGCGATTACTATGCCGCTATTCTTTGCTAGTAACGCCATCTACCCCGTTTCGCTAATGCCAGGTTGGCTCAAGGTTATTTCTACCATCAATCCTCTCAGCTACGTTGTTGACGCAATGCGGGCAATCCTGATTACTGGGGACATGGCTACTATACCGGTTGATATGCTGGCCATTTTCATCGCTACCGCAGCATTGGTGGTACTGGCTAGCTTTGGCTTTCGGAGAATAATATCTTGACTCAGTGTCTCCTCTGGTCTGCTGTTGGCAAGCGGTCTGTGCCTGCCATGAATAGGCCTTTTGCCTTGCTGTAATCTGTGATGGTATTAGGGCAAAGAAGGGGTGCTGAGGCTTGTTTGGTCATCCAACAGCAACATCTGTGGAACCAGTCTTACCCCAATTCTGGTTCTACAATAAGTCATCTTGTTGGAGTCGATGGACTCTGGGATGCTCACCAGTACGAGTTGTCGTCGCGCAGAGTTGCACAGCCAATCTCTTTACGATATTATCTTGCCAATCGAGCTATAGATTTGAACTGGTATATCACTTTTAGTAAAGACTGATTACAATAAGCTGATGCATGATTCGGGAAAGGAAGGTTATCTGAACGAAGTAGCCGAGTATTTGCGACAAAAGTATGCATATTGAGCTGACTTTTCTCGGTGCTGCCCAGAATGTGACCGGCTCACAGTACCTTGTCAAAGTCAACAACGTAAGCTTTTTGGTAGACTGTGGGCTTTATCAGGAAAGAGAGCTAAGAGGACGAAACTGGCAGCGATTTTACGTTCCGCCCCAGACATTGGGGGCAGTGCTTTTGACCCATTCTCACCTTGACCACTGTGGATTACTTCCCAGGCTAGTTCGAGAGGGATTCTACCGTCCAATCTACTGCACGGCCGCCACCGCCGAAATCGCCGAAATCATTCTCGCCGATTCGGCCAATATCCAACAGGAGGATGCGGAGTTCAAGAGGAGAAGACACGAGCGAGAAGGTAGGAGAGGACGCTACCCGGAGATCCCGTTATACACGACAGATAATGCCAAAGCTTGCCTTCCACTATTCTCGTCGGCTGGCTACGGAAAGACTATCGAAATAGGTGATGGTCTCGAAGTCACATTTTACGATGCTGGGCACGTTCTGGGCTCAGCCATGATCAAGGTCGTGGTAGGCAAAAATGGAGACGAGCGGACAATCATATTTTCCGGAGATATTGGCGGCTGGGACAAACCTATACTGCACAATCCAAGTTTATTTGAGGAAGCAGACTATGTTCTAGTGGAGTCCACTTATGGTGACAGGTCATTCGAAAATGGAGAAGAGGCAGCCGACGAACTTGCCGAAGTCATAAACATGACTGCGAAAAAGGGAGGAAACATAGTCATTCCTAGCTTTGCTTTGGAGAGGTCTCAGGAGATACTTTATTACCTAAATAGATTGCTGCTTGAGAACCGCATACCTCACCTTATGGTTTTTGTTGATAGTCCTATGGCGGTTAATGTTACAAAGGTCTTTGAACATTATCCCGAACTGCTTGACGCGGACGTGGCTGAGCTCATGCGTCAGGGAAAGTCTCCCTTTGACTTTCCTGGGCTCAACTTGGTCAGGACAATTGATGAGTCAAAGGCGATAAACCACATAGTGGGTAGCGTCATAATAATCGCCGGCTCCGGGATGTGTACCGGTGGACGAATAAAGCATCATCTTGTAACCAATATCTCCAGACCGGATAGCACTGTAGTTTTCGTTGGTTATCAAGCAGAAGGAACTCTTGGCAGACATATTGTTGACGGTGCCAAAGAGGTTAGAATATTGGGACAGCACTACCCTGTCAGGGCAAGGGTGGTACAACTTAATGGTTTTTCTTCACACGCGGACAAAACTGGACTCATTAAGTGGTTATCCAATTTCAGCAAACCGCCCAGATGCCTCTTCGTTACCCATGGAGAACCAGATGCATCACGGTATTTCTCGAACCTAGTGATAGGCAAAACCGGCTGGGAAGTAGTCGTTCCAAACTATCAGGATAAAGTTTTACTGGACTAGAAACTCCTCTATGACAGAAGTTATGATACATTGCAATGACAAAGGGAGGTCAAGTGTCACTAATCACATAAACGAGTACAGGGGATTGCGAAGAATTGTGTGGCTAACTATAATATAGCAGTTGCAGGGGTGTAGCTCAGTTTGGTAGAGCAGCGGTCTCCAAAACCGCCGGTCGTGGGTTCGAGTCCTGCCACCCCTGCCAGATTATGTAGTTATTTTGTGTGCAATTAAAGGAGGTGTAAGATACCAAGATGTAAAGCTGGCAAAAGCAAGGGCCCGGAGATAAAGTACGAAGTGCCAGGACCCGAAGGACGCCAATGCGGTGACTGTAAGTTCTTTCAGCCGCTCATGGGACAGGTGTCTAAAGGAAAGTGTTTTGGCAAGGATGTAGTCGCTCAAGGAACCTGTAACATGTTTGCCTCCAAATAGCTGTGTAAGCCATGCCGGGGTGGTGGAACAGGTAGACACGCCATCTTGAGGGGGTGGTGGGCGTAAGCCCGTGGGAGTTCAAATCTCCCCCTCGGCACTTGCCTGGATGAGAAAGAGGCGGTAAAATTCAACTTTAGAAGCGGAAGTAGTTCAGCGGTAGAATGCTTCCTTGCCAAGGAAGCGGTCGCGGGTTCGAATCCCGTCTTCCGCTCCATAATGGCGGTGTAGCCAAGAGGTTAAGGCAGGGGTCTGCAAAATCCCCATGCGGCGGTTCGAATCCGCCCGCCGCCTTTGCTATTTTGATACATGATTGAAGAAGCCAATATAGATCAAGAGGAAGGTTGGTACTATACTAAGCTTGCTCAAAGGTGTCTCGATGGCTTAGCTAGAAATAATATACCGGGATTTTATTGTCCTGATAGTGAATCGGCATGTGCTAAAGTACTAGAACTTATTCCTCCAGATGTCAGCGTTGGCTTTGGTGATTCGGTTACGCTTTACCAGGCCGGCATCATCGCCGGGCTAGAGAAAAGGAAGAATAATTTGCTGTTACATCCTTTTTATCATAACGGCATTGTCTATTATCCAGAAACGCGTGGTGAGGTGGTCAAAAAAGGAAAAGAAATTCTCAATGCTGATTATTATCTTACAGGGGCGAACGCTATCACTATAGATGGCAAGATAGTGAATACAGATGGCTTAGGCAATAGGGTGGCTGGTATTATATTTGGACCTCGAAGGGTAGTTGTTGTTGCCGGAATAAATAAAATCGTCCTCGATTTAGGGCAAGCCTTGCAGCGCATCAAAACTGTTGCCGCCCCGCTTAATGCACAGCGTCATCATCTAAAACACGGGCGTTCACCAACTCCTTGTAGCACTACAGGCATTTGCATCGATTGTCATTCACCCAGCCGGATATGCAATTATACTGTGATTGTAGAGCACCAGCCAAGCCAACGTATTCAGGTAGTACTTGTTGGGCAGAGGCTGGGATACTAAATTTTGACTTCAGCCTTTATGCCATTTACAATAAAGGGGTGCCGGGG
>MNYE01000086.1 GCA_001873005.1 Dehalococcoidia bacterium CG2_30_46_9 | reverse complement strand
TGCAATGATTGAGTGGCTAGCTGACAATTGGTTTAAGATAGTTATCCCGGTCCTGGTCTTTCTTGCTTCCTATGTTGTTGGTTTGTGGCTGAGGCGGGTTGTTGGCAATCTCCTCGAGCGCTGGACAGCAAAGACAAGATGGGAGGGAAGTCAGATAGTTGCCAGGACAGCCCGTCGTCCTTTCTTGCTCTGGTTTCTACTATTAGGCATTTGCATAGCCATTCAAGTCTCAGTATTGCCTCCGGAAGTCAAGAGTATGACTGTGAAAGCAACAGGGAGTTTGTTTGTTCTGTCCTTTGGCTGGGTCGTTATCGTCCTGAGTAGAGAGTTGCTGACCCTGAACTTGTTTCAGGGCAGAATGAAAGGGGCAAACAAACCGAGCATTGCATTGGCAATAAATCTGATTAGAGTCACCGTCATTGTTATTGGTGTATTGATCGTGCTTGATATTTGGGGTCTGCCCATCAGTCCTCTTCTTCTCCTCATAGGGGTGGCAGTTCTGGTGGCAGCGCTCGCTTTTAGAGACGCTGCTCCCAACTTTTTTGCTGGCTTCCGGCTTGGCACTACGCAGCAGATTAAAGTAGGTGACTACATAAAAGTGGAAACTGGTGAGGAAGGCTATGTCACCGAGATAAGCTGGAGTAATACGCATATCAAAGCTCTAGATGAAAGCACGATTCTCATCCCTAACAGTAGGCTGCTTCGTGGGACGGTCATTAACTACGGGCGTCCTTTAAAAAAAGCCAAGGAACCTTTCCGTTTTGTCAGCCGGACGGACTTGACTGAGTTGACCGGACTTAAAGCAAGGAATCTTCGTGAGCTCGTTGAGGTTTTGAAAACGGCGCCAGACGCCGTAGTCTATTATCATACCCATCATTTTTTGGAACAACACCACTACCTCACCCCTGAACCGTCCAATGACTTCGCCATCTGGGTAGGTGATGCGCTAGGCGATGAGGTACTAGGCGAGAGGCTGGCCAGTGTCGATACCTTTGGATTTCCCAATCTGGGAACTCTCCGAGAAAGGCTGGTGGCCATCATTGAGGAATATCTTTCCAGCGGGTCCAATTTCAGAGAGGCGATGCCGGGAAGAGAATTTCACTTCATGAAATCAGTGAGCGTAATTCTACCTACTCCCTATGTGGCTCATGACCTCAGGGAATTTGTCGAAGCCCTGCGCAAGATAAGTTTGGGTTCTTTCTATTTTCATGTTTTCGAATCAAGATTGAGATTGGGGAGGGGGCTAAACGATTTCTCAATTTGGTTGCAGGATAGTTCGGGTGAGAGCGAGCTCGGTGAGGAAATTGCCCGCCTGGACCCGTATACTTATACTCTGGAGGGATTAAGATCAGCACTGATACAACTTATCGAAAAACGCATCAAATGAGGGTTTCTGACTACGAGCCCATTGTTGGCAGAAGTGCCATTGAGGAACTTCGGTTGCTGGCTGCCAAGCTATCGGGCAAAGTTATCCAGATGATCAACTCTACTTTCGTTGGTGGCGGTGTGGCTGAGATTCTAAGCCGCATGATACCTTTGTTGGGACAACTCGGTGTTGATGCCCGCTGGAATGTCATCAAAGGGAACGAGGAGTTTTTCCAGGTGACCAAAAAATTCCACAACGCTCTCCACGGGAGACAAGAAACAGTGACTGAAAAAGACTTCGCTGTCTTTCTGGAAACGACCCAAAAGAACATTGAAGAGATGGAGTTGTATGGAGATATTCTCTTTGTTCACGATCCCCAGCCCGTAGGGCTGATTGCGAGCCGCTCCTCTGTCATTGCGAGCCGAAGGCGAAGCAATCCCCAGAAATGGCTATGGCGATGCCATATTGACCTGTCACATCCTAACGAGGAGGTCTGGAACTTTCTACAACCGTTTGTAGTTCAATATGACGCATCAGTTTTCTCGGCACCGGCTTTTTCTCGGGAGTTGCCTATGCGGCAGTTTCTCATCTCCCCATCCATAGACCCTCTCAGTGATAAGAACAAGGAGTTGCCCCAGCAGACGATTGACTCAGTCCTCACAAAGTATACTATACCTAAGGACAAACCCATTATCACCCAAGTCTCCCGGTTTGATTATCTTAAAGACCCGGTGGGGGTGATTCAGGCGTTTGAGCTCGTGAGGAAGAGCATAGACTGCCGGCTTGTCTTCGCCGGGGGTACTGCCAGCGACGACCCAGAGTCTGACAAAGTGCTGGCCGAAGTTAGGCAGAGAGCCGGGAACAATCCTGACATACATATCCTGCTTATTCCACCTGGCAGTGACATTGAGATAAACGCTTTGCAAAGAGCATCCTCAGTTATTGTTCAAAAGTCGCACAGGGAAGGTTTTGGGCTTACGGTAACCGAGGCTCTGTGGAAGGCAAAGCCGGTAGTGGCTTCTGCAGTTGGGGGTATTCCCCTTCAAGTAAAGAACAGGTTCACCGGCCTTTTGTCTTACGGAATAGAGGGAACTGCCTACGCTATAAGACAACTACTGACTAATCCTCAGTATGCTAGCCGGCTGGGCGAGAACGGTCGGGAGCATGTCAGGTATAACTTCTTGATAACCCGCCATCTGAGAGATTACCTGCTGCTATTTCTAGCTCTAGAACATCCCGAGGACATAATTCGCCTGTAAATGTAACCACGGAGTACTACTTGGGTATCGAAGATAAGGCATCCTACCAGGATGGCGTCGGGAATTTGCGATGAAGTGGCACAATCTTACTGCTGAAGAAGCTTTAGAGAGCCTTGATTCTACTCGTTCCGGACTTTCCGATGAGGAGGCCCGAAAACGGTTGCGCCGATACGGTTTTAATGAGCTTAAAGAAAAAGCAAAGACTCCAGGGATAGTCATATTCCTACGTCAATTTACCAGTCCCCACATTGTTTCCCATTACCGCGGCTACCGGGTAGACAAAGCTGACCCGCTGGCATTCTACAATGAGGTGCCACCTAAGACAGCCTCTATCGTGTGGAGTTTAGATTATAGCTGGGGAGACCAAGCATGGATGCCGAAAAGGCAAGAGCGAAACGCTCTGATAACCGATTTGAATGATTAGACTCAGACGAGTATTAACGGTACTGTCCAAGACCTTCGGTATAGTCGATGCCAGCTACCTCAGAAAGTGGCTCATTATTGCTGTTCTTGTTGGTATGGTTGCTGGTGCAGGCTCGATAATATTCTATCTAGCAATAAAGTGGGCTACTTGGCTAATGCTTGGAATGGGTGCCGGTTATATTCCACCAGCACCCGGCGGTGAGGAACAGGCTATTCTCGCACCTATAACCCGATGTTGGATGATACCACTGATTACTACACTTGGCGGGCTAATAAGTGGACTACTTGTTTTCAAATTGGCACCTGAAGCTGAGGGACATGGCACCGATGCTGCTATAAATAGCTTCCACAACAAAGACGGATTTATCCGCCGGCGCGTACCATTTGTTAAACTGGTTGCCTCTGCAATCACGATTGGTTCCGGTGGTAGTGCTGGGCGGGAAGGGCCGGTGGCGCTAATAGGGGCTGGTTTTGGTTCCGCCTTAGCTGACTTCTTCAAACTAAATAGCCGCGACCGACGCATAGTTTTAGCTATAGGGATAGGCGCTGGCATCGGGGCAATCTTCAAAGCACCTTTGGGCGGAGCAATACTGAGTACTGAAATCCTATACCGGCGTGACTTTGAGTTTGAGGCTCTACTACCTTCGTTTATCGCCTCTGTTGTAGGTTACAGTGTTTTTGCCTCCTGGCACGGCTGGACACATATTTTCAGTATTCGCGCCGAATCTGCTTTCCAGAGGCCAGAGGAGCTTTTGGGCTACGCCATACTGGGAATAGTCTGCGGCCTGTTCGGTATGCTATACGGTCGCTCATTTTACCGAATCCGCGACCTTTTTAGGTCTCTGAGAGTACCCGATTATGTTAAGCCTGCCATAGGTGGACTACTTGTGGGCGTAATTGGTATTTTTCTACCTCAAATTCTTGGGATGGGCTATGGATGGCTTCAACTCGCTATTGATGGCAATTTCGTTGCTTTGCCCTTGGCAATAATGCTCGGACTAATATTCGGCAAGATTATTGCCACTGGGTTTTCCATAGCCTCTGGGGGCAGTGGTGGTGTTTTTGCTCCTGGCCTAGTGATAGGGGGTATGGTGGGTGGGGTAATCTGGTCGGTTCTTCACAATTTCACCGCCATAATACCGGCCGATCCGTCCGCCTTCGTAGTAGTAGGAATGATGACTCTGTTCGGAGGTATAGCTAAGGCTCCTCTAGCAATTATGATAATGGTGAGCGAAATGACCGGTAACTACAGCTTACTGATACCTTGCATGGTCTCGGTAGTAATCGCCTACTTTTTGACTGGAGATAGCTACATTTATGAAAACCAGGTGAATACGCGGGCTGACTCTCCCGCACACAGAGTTGAATACTCTGTCCCATTACTCAAGAAACTCCGTATAGGAGATGCAATGGTGACTAAGGTCGTAACTGCTTCTCCGGATATGCGTCTTGGCGACCTTGCTAGCTTGATGAAGTCTAACGGAATTGATGCTGTGCCTGTACTGGATTCAGGGAAACTAGTAGGAATTGTGGCAACTCTCGACATAGCTCGAGTCCCCGAAGGCAAATGGCAGGAGGCAAAAACTCGTGAAATAATGAGTAGGCGTCTCATAGTTGGTTATGCCGAGGAGTCGCTGTATGAGGCACTTAATAGAATGACGAAAAATAATATCAGCCACTTGCCAGTTGTTGGTCAAAATTGTCCTGAAAAACTCATTGGCATTCTAGCCATTACTGACATAGCACTCAGTTACGATTTACGGAAGGAAAGCACATCCAAGAGAAAAGCATAGGCTGTTTGGTAGCTTGTCTCTTAGTTAGTGGTAACTGAACATCAGCCAATCAGTCAGAACCACGTAATTCAGGAATTCCCTACCATATCGCTTCACCATTTGCGCGCTGACTCAATGCCCATCCAGTGTGGCTTAATTGAGCTTAAAGAGAAGGCAAGAATTTCCGGGATTGCACGGACAAACAAGATGAACCGCCCGCTGTTTGCCACGGGGGAATCTGGTTTGATATAATCGGGAAGAAAGGAAGCCGCAGGTAGCAGCGGAGTGCGGGGGTGATAGCAATGGACAAGGTTCTGGCGATTATAATGGCTGGAGGAGCCGGGGAGAGGCTGCAACCTTTGACCAGAGAACGGTCCAAGGCGGCCGTACCCTTTGGAGGCAAATTCCGGCTCATTGATTTTACGCTGAGTAACTGCGTCAACTCAGGCCTCCGGCAGGTCTTTGTTCTGACACAATACCGCTCGGAGTCTTTACATCGCCACATCCAGGAGGGTTGGGGCATTTCCGCTGCAGGTTTAGGAGACTTCATCTACTGCGTCCCGGCTCAACAGAAGCTGGGTGTAGAGTGGTACCGTGGTACGGCTGACGCGGTACGGCAGAATCTGAACCTGCTTACTAGAAAGGATGTTGAGAACATTCTGATTCTCTCCGGTGACCATGTCTACAAGATGAATTATCTTCAGTTTGTAGCTTATCACAGGGCGAAGAAGGCAAACCTGACGGTATCTGCCGTTAGGGCAAGGAAAGAGCAGGCTATCGGAAAACTTGGCGTGCTCGAGATAGACGAAGGCCACAGACTGGTTGGCTTCGAAGAAAAGCCAGCGCAGCCAAAGACGATGCCCGATACTCCGGACTATGCTTTGGCTTCAATGGGTGTGTATATCTTCAAGCTGGGTACCCTGCTCCAGGCTTTGCAAGGACAGGAGGAAGACTTCGGTAAGCACATCATTCCGGGAATGATAGGCAAACATCACGACATTTTCGTATATGACTATGAGGAAGAGAACAAGATAGAGGATTTCACAGTCGAAGTAAAAGACGGTGTGAGGGAAAAAATATTGGTCGACAAGGCCCGCGATTCGTTCTACTGGAAGGATGTCGGCACCATCGATTCGTACTACGAAGCAAGCATGGACCTGGTGGCTGTAGACCCCTTCTTCAATCTTTACGGTGAAAGGTGGCCCTTCAGAACATATCAGCGGCCGCTACCTCCAAGCAAATGTGTCCTTGGCGGAAAGACACCGGAGTCTGTCGTGTGTGATGGCTGTATCATTAGTGGCGGGACTGTCTGGAAGTCGATACTTTCCCCGGGGGTGATTGTGGAGAGAGACGCTCTGGTGGAGCAATCGGTCATATTTGACGATGTTGTCATTGAGCCCGGTGCCAGGGTAAGGCGGGCTATCGTTGATAAGGAAAGCAGAATCCGGGCTGGCGCCTTAATTGGCTATGACACAGAGGCAGATAAGAAGAGAGGCTGCACAATATCAGATAACGGCATAGTGGTCGTTCCCAAGCGAATGGACATAAGCCGGTCTGGACCACAGCTTTTTTAACCAGCCTATTCGCGCCCCCCATTGACCTGCAGCATGGTGTAGCATTGCTGCTTTTGGTTGGCACAGCGCAAACGGCGCAAAGTACCCTGATATAATAGCACAGGACCTCAGAAGCCTGGCGAGAACTGGAACGCTCCCGACAATGGAGAGACCAGACGCAAAGATCCATCCTTGTAGCACTTGAGCACGCCCGAAGATTAAACCGGGCCAGTGCAACGGACGTGCTTCTGGAGTTACGTGGTCTACCCTCGAAATTACGGGAACATTGTCGAGCGATGTTTCCTTCTCTAGACCACATTTAACGCACGTGGGCCAAGGCTCGAGAGACAGACACCGTTCTCACTACCATGTATGAGTATCTTTATGAACTATACCCGCCAAAGTTCTCCTCTGTCTTAATAAGCAATCCACATGGCGAACAAGAGAACCCCGGTTTGCGTTAGCCCGTGCAAACCAGAGTGATTGAGAAGGAGCAGATAGACTGCGTCCCGCTGTCCTCCTCATAGACCATTCGCCTTTGTTCTAATCGGAGTCAGGGTGACCAGTGACTGGATGCTTACTTTTTCTCAGGATTAGCTCTAGCTAGGAAAGGAGTCACCATGTCTATGGGCAAAGGAAACAGTATAGTATTAGTTCTTTCTGTGGCAATGGCACCCAGTGTTTGTAGGTAGCGAAGCTGTAGAGCTGTGGGCTGAGTGCCAATAATTTGGGCAGCGTCGGCCAATCTTTGTGCCGCCTGATACTCACCTTCAGCATGAACAACCTTGGCTCGCCTATCTCGCTCAGCTTCAGCCTGCGCCGCCATAGCTCGCTGCATTGTTTCGGGTAATTCCACATTCTTGACCTCTACCATGCTCACCTTTATACCCCAGGGATCTGTGCCTTCGTCAACGCTTACCTGAATCTTTGCATTAAGCCGGTCGCGTTGAGCCAATAGCTCATCCAATGCAGATTGTCCGACAACATTTCTCAAAGTGGTTTGCGCCAGTAAATAGGTTGCCTTGGCATAATCATATACCTTGAGAATAGCGTTGGCGGCATCTACCACACGGAAATAGACGACGGCATCAACTTT
>MNYE01000009.1 GCA_001873005.1 Dehalococcoidia bacterium CG2_30_46_9 | reverse complement strand
ATGTGAATAAGAGCAGCAACTTTCTTCCCCTGCTCTACAAGCTCATTTAGCTTGGTTACAGCTTCGTAAGAAGGCTGGACTATAAGGCTCAAATTCTTTTCCTTAGCCCAGTTTTCCACACCGGACGCTAGGTAAGCTTTAGCGTTGGTGCCGGTATGGAACCAATCCGAAAATTAAAAATTAAAACTCAAAAATGAAAATGACAAATCAAAATGCAAAGGTTTTTGATTTTTGCTCTGTATCTTTGCCTTTTGCATTTTAATCTTTGGTTCAACCTCCTCCCCTGATCTTTTTGCCCTTTTGCAAATTGGTTTTTTGTTTGCCCTCCCGCTTTATCGTCTTACCGTACTTGAAACGGTTCAAATTCAAGAAACCCTTTGCCATATTCCACTCCTAAATGAAGCCGCCTTTCAGCTTGAATATAGTTTCTTCGACATCGCCTCCTTGTGACCTGATGCGTTTTATCGTCTCCTCTATCTTATCATGTTTGTAACTATCCTGGAAGTCAGCCAGTCCTTCATAGTACCCTGCTCTCCTTCCCAACCTGAAAGTGAGCCTTTCCTCGTAGGGCAGAGCTAAATACTTGTTTATGATATCCATGCATTTTTGCTTATCCTCAGGCATCTTGCCTTCTATTTCAGGCAATAGATTAAGGACATGGTCGCTTTTTAACTGGCTCGTAACCTGCAAATTGTCAACAAAAATCCCTATCTCCCTCACTACCTCATCCTCTGTCTGCATCTCGAAGTCTCCTTCTTGCCATTTATCCCACAAAGGCATGCCAGGGCGAACATGAAGGCTACGCAGCCTGATATAATCAGGGTCAATCTCATTGAGCACCCGAGCAGTCTCTCTGGCATGCTCTAGAGACATTGTCTTACCCCCTAAACCGGGCATGACATATTCACAAAGAGAGATGTCCGCCTCTTTTACCTTTTTGCCACCGTCAATATGTTGCTTGGCCGTAGCCCCTTTTTGCATATAATTAAGTAGCGGCTCGTAGCCACTCTCCAGTCCAATATGAATCCTGTTCAGCCCAGCGTCTCTAAGCCCTTTTAACTCCTCGAGTGATTTTCTTGCTGCAGTATGGGAGCGAGCATAAGAAGTTATCCTGGCTAAGTCGGGAAAAGTTTTCTTAAGAAAAGTGATCACCTCAACCAGTTCAGTGGTCCTCATGATAAGGCTATTGGAGTCTTGAAGAAAAGCCGACTCGGCTCCTGCCCAGAGCCATGAAGCCACATTAGGCACACAAGGCCCATACTCAGGCTGATTATAAAGCATCGCTGCGACTTCCTTTACTCGATTGCCATAACCCTTTCTCCAGGCTATCTCTTTTATACCTTCACTGATAGCCTTAGCTGATTCTATATCCTTTTTGATTTCCTCTACCGCCCTTAGCTCAAATTTGCTACCCTTGTAGGTGCTACAGAACAAGCATTTATTCCAGGGACAATTCCGGGTAGCTCTTATGAGCAAAGAATAAGCTTCGCTAGGAGGTCTTATTGGCCCCAGCTCGAAGGTGGGGGTCAATTTCTCTGTATCTAAATACCCTAATCTCATCGCCACTATCTCCTGAAGAGAATGATTCCTTGTTTCAAGGCTTGAGCTACCCAGCTTATCTCCTGACCCTTAGCTTGCGCCTCTTCGGGGGTGTAGCATAGCACGTCCAGAGGGATAGGACTTTTAAGAGTCCAGAGCACTTCAAAGATGCGCTCCAGCCAGGGTAAATCTTTGAATTTCTCAGAGATGATAATCAGATCCAGGTCGCTGTCCTTCAGGGTTGAGCTTGTAGCTTGGGAGCCAAAAAGGATCACTTGCTGAGGCTGAAATTGCTCTATCAGCTCGGGCATTATTTTCTCCTTGAAGCGGATTACTTTTTCATCAAGGTGTGAAGCCATTCTATCACTCTCTTGGCTGCAGCGATTTTTTTCTCCGCAAGCTCCTGGTCATAAATTTCGTAGAGAATGCCATTGGCAGCGTCAGGATAGCGAGACACAGTATAATAAAGTAATCGCAATGTTTCCTCACGCACTTGCTTAGCCTCACCTTGTCAACTTGCTCAACCCAGTATAACATAATTGTAACCTTATTGTAACCTTGTTTTCTCATGGTACCACAAATAGACTTTCGGTCTTTGAACTGATAACATTTAACAGCTTAGATGACCGAAATAAAAGTAATCTCCTTTGATGCTGAAGGAACACTGGTAACACCTGATTTCAGCCAGGCTATGTGGCAGGAAGCAATCCCGGCACTTTACGCTCAGAAACACGGGCTCGATCCTGCCCAGGCGAGGAAAGCCATCATTGATAAGTATGCCGAGATCGGAGATCAGAGGCTAGAATGGTATGATATAAGATATTGGTTTGGCTCTCTTGGCTTAGGTGCTCCCGAGCCGGTGATACAAAGCTGCCTCGATAAGGCAGGCTACTATCCTGAAGTAAACGGACTTCTTTCTTCCTTGAGTGACAAATACGAATTGGTTGTTGCTTCAGGCACCCCCATTGAGCTACTGCGTTGTTTGTTGCGGGATATCGAGTTTTATTTCTCTCACATTTTTTCCTCCATTTCACAGTACCGGCAAGTAAAGAGCCCTGAGTTTTATCGCGCTATATGTCAAGAAATGGGCGTTGCACCCCATCAGGTTGTTCATGTAGGTGATAACTTCCAATTTGATTTTCTTGTTCCTAAAGAAGTGGGCATACATGCCTTTTATCTTGACAGGTCTGGGAAAGGATTAAAAGGTGACCCTTGTCCACCCTATCCTTTATCTGGCGAGGGACAAAAAGAAAGGGGGCCCACCCTACCTCACCCCTTATCTGGCGAGGGACGTGAGGGATCACTGGCTGATTTAAATCAATTAAAATCTCATTTATGCTGGCATGATAGTTAACTGGCCACAGGTGTTATTTAACTCCGTAGTTACCGGGAGTCTTTACCTTATCGGAGCAGTGGGATTAACCTTGACCTATGGACTTTCTAATTTTCCTAATTTCGCCCATGCCGAGTTTATAACTTTAGGCGCTTTCATTAGCTACGGGGTAGCTCACCAATTAGAATTAAGTTTATTGCCGGCACTTATTATTACCTTTTTAATCACTGGTGCAATTGGCTTTCTCTGTTACCGTGGTATCTTCCAGCCACTAGCTAGAGGAGGCGCTAACATGATTCATCTTATGGTAGCTTCCATCGCTTTGGGCTTCATTTTGAGGTACTCTATTGGTGCTGCCTGGAGCTGGAAG
Source organism: Dehalococcoidia bacterium CG2_30_46_9 (assembly GCA_001873005.1). Lineage (GTDB taxonomy): Bacteria > Chloroflexota > Dehalococcoidia > GIF9 > AB-539-J10 > CG2-30-46-9. Next base: position 4,289 of record MNYE01000009.1, on the reverse strand, counting down.
CCTTTGTATTTTAGCAATGTTTGGCCTTTATCTAGCCTCTGGTCTCATCATGATATAGGGTTATTAAGTATTACCAATCTATGGCTATGGCTTATCTTTGCTGCTGTAGCACTCTCAGTTATTATGCACCTTATTTTGGTTAAGACTAAGATAGGCAAAGCCATCAGAGCAACTTCGAGCAATCCCGAGCTGGCGCTGGCTTCAGGAATCAATATTAACCGCGTGATCTGGCTAACCTGGTTTATTGGTGCTGGCTTGGCGGCTATTGCCGGCATATTTCGTGGGGCAGATACCCAGATTTGGCCTATGACAGGCTGGGATATCATACTACCTGTCTTTGCTGTTGCCATACTTGGTGGCATTGGCAATTATTATGGTTCAATTGCCGCTGCCTATATTATCGGACTGGCTGAGAATATTGGTGTAATAGCTCTATTAGCTGTAGGTCTTTCCACAGAATACCGTGTTGGCATAGCTTTCTTGATCCTGATAGTGACCTTGATTGCGAAGCCGCAGGGATTAGCTATGCTGTTTCGGAAGGCTTGATTTGAATCCGCTACTTTACGCTCTTGACGTGCTGGTCTTTATTGGCATCTTTGGCATAGTGTCTCTGAGTCTGAACCTGGAATATGGCTTTGCTGGACTGGCCAACTTTGGTAAGGTTGCTTTCTTCCTTACTGGTGCCTACAGTTACGCCGCCCTATCACAAATAGGACTTCCTTTTTACCTCTGCCTTATCTGCGGTGCTATGATTTCGGCTATTTTTGGCTGGCTTATATCTTTACCGGCTTTGAGGCTAAGGGCCGATTACCTTGCTATAGTGGCTTTAGCCTTCGGGGAGATTTTGAGGTTGATTGTTAAAGCAGAACGCGGGATTGCTGGTGGTGTGTGGGGGATAACGGTTGCTCCCATCTTTCCCTATACAGGCTCTGAGCTTATTTACCGCTTGGAGAACATAGGGCTAGTTTCTATTTGTTTGTTTATCTGTTTTCTTATCGCTCAACTATTATCTAATTCTCCTTACGGTAGGGCAATCCGGGCCATAAGGGAGGATGAGATTGCTGCTGAGGCTTTAGGCAAAGATCGGGCTAAATATAAGGCTCAGATATTTATGTTAGCTTCTGCCATGGCTGGCTTAGCTGGCGGGCTTTATGCTCAGTATCTCCAGTTCATTGATCCGTACATGTTTATGCCTATGATTACTTTTACTGTATGGATAATGGTTATATTGGGGGGTCCAGCTAATAATTGGGGGGCATTGCTGGGTGCTGCCCTGGTAGAGCTCTTTGAGCGGGGAACAAACATAGCTAAAGATTATCTGGCTTTGCCTGTTGACCCTGGCAACTTGCAATATATTATGTTTGGTGTTTTAATTATATTCGTTTTGCTCTACAGGCCACAAGGGATATTAAAGGAAAGCCATGTTAAGACGAAAGCACTGGAGCTAGCTGGCTATGGAAGAAGTACTGCTGAAGATAAGAGAGGTTAGCAAGCACTTTGGCGGCGTTTACGCCGTTAATGGTGTAAGCCTGGATGTCAGGCAAGGCGGAATTTGGGGTCTAGTAGGACCTAATGGTAGCGGCAAAACTACCCTATTCAATACTATTCTTGGACTCTATCGACCTGACCGTGGGGATGTTTATTTCAATGGTGATTGTATCACCAATCTCGCTCCCCACCAGATTTACGGGCTGGGACTTGTGAATGCCTTTCAATTACCTCGGCTATTCTATCAAATGACGGTTCTGGACAATATGTTAGTAGCAGCACGGGGTCATCAGGGCGATAGATTATTAAATAGTCTTTTCTTCAGGAAAAGATGGCAGGAGCAAGAAAAAGAGTTGATCGAGCAATCTATGAATATCCTGGAGCTTGTGGAACTGGACAGGCAAGTTTTTTCTCTCGCTGGTGAGCTCTCAGGTGGGCAAAGGAAGCTTCTGGAGGTTGCCAGGGGGCTCATGGCCAAGCCCAAGCTTTTGTTGCTAGATGAACCGGCTGCGGGGATAAATCCTGTGTTGGGTGAAAAAATATTTATGACCTTGAAAAACCTGTGCTGCAACGGCACAACCTTTTTCGTTGTGGAACACAGGCTGGAAATACTGTTTGAGTTTGCCTCATGGGTTTATGTTATGGACAAAGGATCATTAATAGCTCAAGGGTACCCACAGGAAATAATTGATAACCCGACTTTTTATGAGGCATATTTAGGCGAAGGATAATGGGAGCTATTTTTGCTGCCGAAAAGATTGCTGCTGGTTATGGTGATGTTGTCATCGTTCACGACATTTCCATAAATGCGGATGAAGGGGAGATTGTAGCTATTGTGGGACCTAATGGCAGCGGCAAATCAACCCTGCTCAAAAGTATCCTTGGCTTTGCCAGGCTGTTCGGCGGGCGAATCATTTATCAGGGCAAAGATATTACTGGGATAACTCCTGACCGGGCGGTAAGCCTGGGTATAGGATATGTGCCTCAGATTAACAATGTCTTCCCTAATCTTACCATAAGCGAGAATCTGGATATGGGAGCCTATCAGATAAAAGGAAAGGCTTCTATTAAAGCGGGAATGACGGAGATATATGTTATGTTCCCCGAGCTTGGGACGAGGAAAAATGCCCTGGCAGGAAATCTCAGTGGTGGTGAAAGACAGATGCTAGCCATAGCCAGGGCAATGATAGCTCAACCTAAAGTGCTTTTGCTTGATGAGCCGCTGGCTTCTCTCTCCCCGAAGCCGGCAAATGCTATCCTTTCTAAGATGCAAAAAATAAAAGAGGCAGGCACTGCCATAATAATTGTAGAGCAAAATGTCAAAAAGGCTTTGAGCATCTCCAATCGAGGCTATGTTCTGGTCAATGGCACCTGTGCTATGGAGGGAGAAGCTGCCTCTTTATTTGCCGAGGATTTTTCCAAAGAACGTTTTTTGGGATTGGAGGCTCGGGGTATTGACAAAGGTTTGCCTTGTGTGCACAATTAGCCGGATTTGGCTGAAGAAAAAATTATTCAAAAGTAAAGGGAGGTAAACATGGTCAAAAAACTATTATTTACGCTAGCTATCTTATGTCTGCTTATCCCCGCCGTAGCTTGTGGTCCAGCAGCGCCGCCCGAGATTAAGATAGGGTGCGTCTTATCCACCACGGGACTTCTTGGTCCCATGGGCCAGGATATGATGGATGCTGCCAGACTGGCAGTGAAGGAAATCAATGCTGCTGGAGGGGTGCTGGGGAAGCCGGTGAAGCTGGTGGAGGAAGATGACGCTACCGAGGCGGCCAAGTGTCTGGAGCGGGTGAAGAAGATGGTAGAGATAGATGGCATTAAGGTGCTCGTTGGTGGTATGACCAGTGGTGCTGCTATGGCTTCAGGCCCCTATGTGGCAGGAAAGAAAGTGGTAATGGTATCACCTTCAGCCACTTCACCGGCGATTTCCGAGCAGGAATGGAAGAAATGGGTCTGCCGCACAACGCCTGACGATGCCTTCCAGGGTAAAGTACTGGCTGAAGTTGTTCTGGAGGGGAAATTTACCAAACTTGCTACGATGGTTCAGGACAATCCCTATGGTGTTGGTTTAGAGGGAGCACTTGTTGATGCCCTTAAGGCAAAGGGGTGGACAGGCAAACACGTAGTTTCGATACATTATGACCCGGCGAAGAAAGATTACCGCACTGAACTGGGGCAAATCAGGGATCAAGCTCCAGATGTGGTTCTTGCCGTTACTTACGCTGAGGATGGCATCATAGTTTTCAAGCAAGCTCTAGAGATGGGCTTGGATAAAATTGCCTGGCTTGGCTGTGATGGCAATTATGGTCCGGGTATGTTCGCAGAGCCAAAGTGTGCTGAATTTATGGAAAAAGCCATCGTTGCCGGCACCAGGGCTGCTGGTTCGTCAGGTGCTACTTATGATAAGTTTGCTGCTGCCTATAAAGCAGAGTTTAAGAAAGATTCCAGTGTTTACTGTGATACCGTTTATGATGCTATTAAGTTAATTGCCCAAGCAATAGAGAAAGCGGGTAAATATGATGGGGAAGCTATAGAGAAAGCATTGCTAGGATTGGGAAAGAATTATGATGGTGCCAGTGGCACTATCACCTTTGACGACAAGGGCGACCGTGTTTCCGGCACCTTTGAGGTGTGGAAAGTATCCAAGGTTGACGGCACTTACAAGAATGTTCAGGTAAAGATAATTTCCGTGTAAGTTAGTTCCTGCCAGTTGTTCATGCCTTTGAGGGGGCGAGTTTATTCGCCCCCTCTTGGTAATTCAAGTTCGACTACATCTAGAAGGTCTTTGTTATTAG
>MNYE01000034.1 GCA_001873005.1 Dehalococcoidia bacterium CG2_30_46_9 | reverse complement strand
GATGCTTCCGCCGGCTTAATTTCAGTGAGTTTCTCGTAATCAACGTGGGGGACATCAACAAAGATGTCTATGCGGTCAAGCAGTGGTCCGCTTATCCTTTTATGATAGCGCGAGATTTCCCCGGCGGAACACTTACACTCTTTGAATGGGTCTCCAAAATAGCCGCAGGGGCAGGGATTCATAGCTGCCACCAGCATGAAACTGGCAGGGAAAGTCACGCTACCGCGAACCCGGCTGACAGTGATTGTTCTATCTTCTATTGGCTGGCGTAATGCTTCCAGAGTAGTATGTCCAAACTCGGGAAATTCATCAAGGAAGATTACCCCATGATGACTCAAGCTTATCTCGCCAGGCTTTGGCCATTGTCCCCCTCCTACCAGTCCAACATGAGAAATAGTGTAATGAGGGGAGCGGAAAGGGCGTTCTATGATGATGGGAGTATCCCGGGGGAGTAATCCGCTGACACTATAAATTTTGGTTACCTCAATAGCCTCCTCCATTGTTAGAGGAGGCAGAATTGATGGTAAAGAGCGAGCTAGCATAGTCTTGCCACTTCCTGGTGGACCTATCATCAAGATGTTGTGTCTTCCTGCCGCGGCTATCTCCAGAGCTCTTTTGGCATGTTCCTGTCCCTTAATGTAGCTGAGGTCAAAAGTATAATCTTTGTGAATTTCTTGCTGCCAATTTACCTGCCGGGGATATTCCGGAATCCTTATCTCTCCCTCCAAATGGGCAACTAATTGAGCCAATGATTCTGCCGGGAATATATGCAGATCGTTTACTAAAGATGCTTCTTTGGCGTCATCCAGAGGCACAAACATTGTCATTAAGCCTTTGTTCTTAGCTAAAGCTACCATAGGCAATACGCCATGAGTATGGCGTAGCTTCCCGTCCAGAGATAACTCCCCCAGAAAGACACTACCTGAGAGGTCAGCAATAAGTTGTCCTGAGCTGATTAATATGCCTACGGCTATGGGCAAGTCGTAAGCCGGACCTTCTTTCTTCAGGTCTGCTGGAGCTAAATTGACAGTAATGCGTCTACCAGGGAACTTATAGTTAGAATTTCTTATAGCAGCTCTAACTCTCTCTCTTGCTTCCTGTACCGCTTTGTCGGGCAAGCCCACAATGGTGAAAGAAGGAAGGCCGGCAGCGATATCCACTTCCACCTCTATCATAGCTCCTTCCAGGCCCACCACAGCACAACTTGATACCTTGGCTAGCATATCGTGGCAATTATAGCAGGCAAAAAGCTTTGCTGGCTATGTGTATGGCTGTTGAACAATTGGCCGATTAAGACCTCGCTTGTGCCTTGGCCTTCAGCCGCTGTTCCTGGGTTAGTAACTTTTTGCGCAACCTGATATTTTTGGGAGTCACCTCAACCAGTTCATCATCCTTGATAAAGTCCAGGGACTCCTCCAGGCTCAACTTCAGGGGTGAGGTCAACTTTATGGCGATATCGGAAGTAGAAGCACGGACATTGGTCTGTTTCTTTTCCTTGCAGACATTAACAGCCAAATCCTGTTCTCGGGAATTGAGACCGACTATCATGCCTTCATAAACTGACGTACCTGGTTCAATGAAAGTGCTACCATGCTCCTGGGCATTATTTAAACTGTAGCTAACAGCCGTACCTTCCTCGGCCGCTACCAGAGCTCCATTACGGGTGGAGACTATATCTCCCAACCATGGCTCATAGTCCAGGAACAGGGTGTTTATGACGCCTTCGCCTCGTGTGGTAGTCAGGAAAGCGTTGCGGAAGCCGATGAGTCCCCGGGTGGGGATTTGGAATTCCAGACGCACATTACCTTCACTTTGGGCAGGCAAGCCTGCCCCTACATCGCTGTGCATGTCCCGGAGTCGGGCCTGCCGATGGCTCAGAATTTCCATTAAGGCCCCCATGTATTCACCCCGGGTGTCAATAGTTAGGGCTTCTACTGGCTCCATAATTCTACCGTCCACTACCTTCGTAATAGCTTCTGGCTTGGAGACTTCAAATTCGTAGCCCTCCCGGCGCATAGTCTCAATAAGGATAGCCAGGTGCAGTTCCCCTCTACCTGAGACAAGGAAACAATGAGGGCTGTCCGTATTCTGGACTTTTAGACTGAGATTAGTCTGCAGTTCCCGGTAGAGCCTTTCCATAAGCTGCCGGGAAGTGCTGAAACGTCCCTCTCGGCCGCCAAACGGAGAGGTGTTTACTCCGAAAGTCATCTTTACGGTAGGTTCACCTATATCTATACCCGGTAGGGCCTCAGGCTGCTCCGGGCTGGCAACGGTATCCCCAATGCTCACATTATCCAGACCCGTCACCGCTACAATGTCTCCAGCCAATGCCTCAGTCACTTCCTCCCGGTTTAGTCCCAGGTAGGTGAATATTTCTCTGATTTCTTGCTGTATTATATTTCCTCCGGCACTTATTATGACCACAGGGTCGCCGGTGGCTATCTTGCCCCGGAAAATGCGGCCAATGACAATCTTCCCTTTGTAGCTGTCATAGTCCAGGTTGGATACCAGCATCTGAAACTGTCCAGTTTCAATTTGTGGCGGTGGCACCCGCTCAAGAATACATTCAAAGAGGGGCACCAGGTTCTTGCCTTCGGACCCTGGTTCAGTAATGGCTACGCCGTCTCTGGCACTGGTGTACAGAATTGGAAAATCAAGCTGGTCAGCGCTGGTGGCTAATTCCAGGAAGAGATCCTGAGTAAGTCTAACCACCTCGGCTATCCGTGAATTCTTTCTGTCTATCTTGTTGATGAGCACAATCGGTTTTAGGCCCTTTTCCAGTGCCCGCCGCAAGAGAAATTTGGTCTGGGGCATAGGACCTTCTATGGAGTCCACCAGGAGCAGACAGCCGTCAGCCATGTTGATTACCCGCTCCACTTCTCCGCTAAAATCGGCATGCCCCGGGGTATCTATGATGTTAATTTTGACTCCCCGGTAAATTACCGCCGTGTTCTTGGCCAGGATGGTAATGCCTTTTTCCCGTTCCAGAGCATTCCAGTCCAATATCAACTCGCCCACTTGCTGGTTTTCCCGGAAGACCTTGCTTTGTTTTAGCATGGCATCAACCAGGGTGGTCTTGCCGTGGTCAACATGGGCGATTATGGCCACATTCCTTATGTCAAGACGATGGGTAAGGTTACTTGCCGCAAGCATAGGTTTTATCTTGGTTACCATATTGTTGTTAATTATAGCAGGTAAGAAGCTTTGCTAGCTACGTGCCTATGGCTGTGGCAATGGCATATTGCTTGGTATCAGAAAGGCTGATAGAAAATTCTCTTAAGTTTAGCTCCTCGGCTTTACTTTTAGCTTTACCATAAAGCTTGACTAGTGGCTTGCCCAGGCCGTCAGAGAGAATTTCAATCTCTTTCCAGCCTATGCCTCTGGTACCGGTGCCCAATACCTTCATTACTGCCTCCTTGGCAGCAAATCGAGCGGCTAAAGATGAAGCCCTATCCTGGCATATTTTAAGCTCAACTTCAGTGTAAATTCGCTTTAGGAAGCGCTCTCCCCATTGCCTAATGGCTGATTCAATACGCTCTACCTCTATGATATCAACGCCAATGGAAGTCATTTGAAGTTAAATCCTAAATTCTAATTCCTAAACAAATCCTAAATCCAAATTGCAATTAGGGTTTGTGACTGTTCAGCTACCCTTATGTCACCCTGAGCGAAACGAAGGGTCTCTAGATTCTTCGCTCGTTACACTCGCTCAGAATGACACCAAGGGAGCGGTTATTATGATTTTAGGGTTTAGTATTTCGTATTTCATCTCTTACTAATCGGGTAATTTCCGGTATTTTGCTTTGTATTTCCGGCGACAGTTCCAGCCCAGGCTCTATTGTCCTGGGCTCGATACCAATAATAACAATATTTCTTGGTTGTTTACCAATCAAACTTAACATTCGCAAATTATCCACTATGTCTATCTGGTGTAAGGATAGCTTCTGATAGACTTGAAGTCCTGTATCTTTATGTGCTGCACAATCCTCCGCGCTACATGGCGAACCTAGGTCTACATCATCAATGGTAAAACGGTAAATCGTGCCGGGTTCTTTGCCCCCTTTAACGGCATCAATTATGATTAGTTTGTCAGCGCCCTCAACGAGGGACATGATTTCAGGGGAAGTGCCACCATCTATGATTGCTAAATTGGGATAGTAGTTGCCCAATTTATTGGGCAATTCTGCCTGATGAATCAGGCAACTACAAAAAATGACACTGGGCATTTTTACTATCTGGACTCCTATCCCCTCATCTCGGAGGAGTAAGTTACCTATACCCAGGACAACGATTTTAGGTTGAAATTCTAGCATATTCTTGGTAATAGTTCCCCGGAAAGCATATCAACAATTCGGGAGGGACCTAGTTTTGTCTTCATTATTACTCTTCTCGGGTGGTCGTTAACCACTTCTCCAATGATGGCAGCATCTTTGCCATATTTATTTTGCCTCATCCTGACCAGGACTTTCTCAGCCTCACAAGGATCGACTATGGCTACCAATTTACCTTCATTGGCAACATAAATAGGGTCAAAACCTAAAAGCTCACACGCAGCCCTGACTCCTTCCTTTATGGGCACTTTATCTTCTTCTATTACGATACCCACATTAGATTGCCTCGCAAACTCATTAAGGGTAGTAGCCAGGCCACCCCTGGTAGGGTCACGGAGACAATGAATTATTGGCGAAGCATCCAGCATCTCAGATACTAATTTGCTCAATGGGCAACAGTCACTTCCTATGGGGATGGAGAATTTCAAGCCTTCGCGTTGGCTCATTATGGCTATGCCGTGGTCACCAATAGTGCCACTTAAGATAACTTTATCTCCAGTTTTAGCGTTGGCCCCTGCGATATCGATTCCCGGAGGAATTATTCCTATTCCTGAGGTGTTTATGAATATCTTATCAGCCTGCCCTCGGTTTACCACTTTGGTATCACCGGTAATTATTTTTACTTCAGCCTCTTCAGTTGTTGCCTTTATTGACTGCATTATTTGCTCAAGTTCACCTAGAGGAAAACCTTCTTCTATAATTGCCGAGAGACTCAGATACAGGGGCGTGGCTCCGCTCATAGCTAAATCATTAACTGTGCCGCACACAGCCAACTTACCGATGTCTCCACCAGGGAAAAAGATGGGATTGACTACATAGCTATCAGTAGTGAAAGCTAAATGTCCACTGGCTTCAAAAATAGCGGAGTCATCCAATTTGTTCAACACAGGATTAGCCAGGAAAGGGAGAAATTTCTTCTCCACCAAATCGTGGCTGAGTTTGCCACCGCTGCCATGAGCCAGAAGGATAACCTCATTTTTTCGGGCCCTGTCATGAAAAGATAAATAGGAATTATTCATCTTTACTCCAGAGTCTTACCCTACTTTAAACTCCCATTGGCAGCAGATTTCCTCTTTGCTTTGTTTAGAAGGTAACTTTAGGTACTTTACTTTCATACTGGGATTAAAAAACTTAGCATACTCCTTATAGATCTCGGCATCCACCAGTTTGCAGATGGTTTCCTCTCTTCCCTCCCCTTCCTTTTCCAATGCCTCTAATGTTGGACAGCGAGTAATAGTAAGCACAGCATCATTTCTATTTATAATCTTCATACTATATTCAAGATTCCGAAACCAGGGGACCATCTGAAGAGCTTTCATAAGGGTAACGACATCATTTCCTTGGATTTTTAGTAATTTCACGAGCCTGTTCATTTCATACTTAACTTCCCTTTCCCAAGCCCGTATATCGCATAACAAAGCTTCCTCGTTGCTGACTCTTTCCTTAATAGCGAGATACCAAAATCCATCTATAGCTAAATATAGCCTGGAATATAACTTTAGTAATTCTATAAGAACATCTTTGGAGAAATCTTCAAATTTTATATCAGGGTTAAATTCCCCACTATAATCTTTCAATCCATTCATCTTGCTTTAAATTTGTATTTCTTATTTAGATGTTTTCTTTTCTGTGGCTTTCTAGCCACAAAATTGATAGTAGGCGGCACAAGCGCCTTCACTGGAGACCATGCAGGGACCTACAGGGCTTTCCGGAGTGCAAACCCTTCTAAAGAGCTTGCACTCAAGTGGTGTAGCTGCCCCCCGGATTACATCTCCACAGCGACATTCTTTTGGTTCCCTCACTGGCTTGTCATTGCGAGCAAAGCGAAGCAATCCCGAAAAAGCCTTTTCTGCATCGAAGCACTCATATTTCCTTTTTATCTTCAAACCACTTTGGGGTACAATTCCAATTCCTCGCCAGTTGGCTTCACCAGTCTCGAAAACCTCTTCCATCAATTGCAAGGCTTTCCTATTCCCCTCTGGTTTTACTCCGCGAAGATAAGCTATCTCCACTCTTGGCTGACCATTTTCAAATTGTTCTACCAGTTTATCAATGCATAGCAGGATATCCAATGGTTCAAATCCCGAGATAACACAGGCAACACCATAATTCTGCGGGATGAATTTATAAGGATAGGAACCAATTATGACGCTGACGTGTCCAGGGCAAATGATGCCGTCTAGCTTTACTTCGCCTAAACCGAGCAGTGCTTTCATCACTGGTGGAGTCAATTTGTTAAGGGACAGAACTTGGAAATTTTCTATTTTCTCTTGCTGTGCCTTAATTATGGAGGCAGCTATTGTTGGTGCCGTAGTCTCAAAGCCGATGCCAATAAAGATGACCGATTTCTCAGGATTGGCTTTAGCTATCTCTACGGCATCTGTGGTGGAATAAACTATTCGTATATCTGCCCCCTCAGCTTTTGCCTGTTGCAAGCTGGAGTAGCTACCAGGGACTCTCATCATATCCCCGAATGTGGTGATGATAACTTCGGGCAAGTGAGCCAGAGCGATGGACTTATCCAAATCAGCAGTTGCGGTAACACACACAGGACAGCCCGGCCCTGACCTCATTTCGACTGTCTTAGGAACTAATTGGCGAATTCCATATCGCAGTATGGCATGGGTATGCCCGCCACAGAATTCCATTAACCTGACGGGCTTGGTAGAGCGCCCAGCAATTCTTCCGGCTAATCCCTTAGCTAGCTTACTATCTTGATACTCATCAATGAACTTCACTTAGACTTACTATCTCCTCCAGGAGCTTCAGGGTCTCCTCCGCCTCAGCTTCATCAACGACTCCTATGGCATAGCCTGTGTGGAGCAGTACATAGTCACCTAGTTTTACTTCTGGGGTAAGCACAATGCTAACCCGGCGTTTCACCCCAGCAATCTCTGCTTCAGCCTCATTGCCCTCTATGGAGACCACTTTTACCGGAATGGCAAGACACATGTTTATTCTTGCTTCCAGCCGGTCTTTTCGTAGACTTCTTGAAGTTCTCGCCGCCTCTTCTTTACCACATCCTGAACTTTCTTACCAATATCGGGTGAGGAGTATAAGAGAGCTATTTGATTTTTCTTATGCCACACAAGCACACGATCCCCCTCCCGTTCTATCCCGTAGCCTTCCTTCTCTTGCTCTTCAGTCAGCTTTATTTCCTGTTGTACTTCAGCCATTTATACCTCCTTAATCCTGAATCAAGTTCAGGACAAGTTTATTTTAACTTGCCACAGCGAAATTGGCAACGATTGCCTGTCCTAGGGAGATGCCGCCAACGTTGCAGGGCACTTGCTTATGTGTGAATAC
>MNYE01000134.1 GCA_001873005.1 Dehalococcoidia bacterium CG2_30_46_9 | reverse complement strand
AAGGGCGAATTAAATCCAAAATCTTGTGGTGAACTTTCCCGTTGGAAAATAAGAGGTCACTTGTCTGTGGCTTCCAGGGATTGCCTTGAAAGTCGGTAATTTCTCCGCCAGCTTCTTGAACTAATAGAACTCCAGGAGCAACATCCCAGGGCTCAATCTTGGTGGTGAAGTAAGCCTCTCCTTTACCTGTTGCTACCCAAGCTGTTTCTAGACCAGCCGAGCCCAACTTGCGCATATCCATAACAAGGGGATAGACTCTATTAACAAGCTCGCCTGTTCTTGCCCTATCCTTTTCCCCACCTTCACAATAGAAAATATAGCTCTGACCAAGGTCTGCTATGTCCGATACTCGAATTTTAACCCCATTTAAATAAGCACCGTTGCCCTTCTCGGCAAAATAGAATTCGTCAATCGCCGGGGCGGCGTAGATTGTCCCCAAAACAAGCTCATTTTTGTGTATTAAAGCTATGCAGACAGATGAAGCTGGCTCACAGATGCATAATCTGGGATGATAGAATCAATAAGGGCGAATTAAATCCAAAATCTTGTGGTGAACTTTCCCGTTGGAAAATAAGAGGTCACTTGTCTGTGGCTTCCAGGGATTGCCTTGAAAGTCGGTAATTTCTCCGCCAGCTTCTTGAACTAATAGAACTCCAGGAGCAACATCCCAGGGCTCAATCTTGGTGGTGAAGTAAGCCTCTCCTTTACCTGTTGCTACCCAAGCTGTTTCTAGACCAGCCGAGCCCAACTTGCGCATATCCATAACAAGGGGATAGACTCTATTAACAAGCTCGCCTGTTCTTGCCCTATCCTTTTCCCCACCTTCACAATAGAAAATATAGCTCTGACCAAGGTCTGCTATGTCCGATACTCGAATTTTAACCCCATTTAAATAAGCACCGTTGCCCTTCTCGGCAAAATAGAATTCGTCAATCGCCGGGGCGGCGTAGATTGTCCCCAAAACAAGCTCATTTTTGTGTATTAAAGCTATGCAGACAGATGAAGCTGGCTCACTCACCCATAATCTGGAGGATTATTTTTCTTGATCTGGGGCGATTGTCGAAATCAACGAATACTATCTGTTGCCAAGTACCGAGTGTTAGTTTTTTGTTCACGAGGGGAATAGTCAGTGAAGCTCCGAGGACGGAAGCACGCACATGGGAATGACCATTTCCATCTCCCCAGGTTTTATTATGCTCGTAAGGGATATTTTGCGGTATCAATCTATCCCACATATTCTTGAAATCATTGAGAAGCCTGGGCTCGTATTCAATAGTGGTTATTCCGGCAGTTGAGCCACCGACAAATAAAGTTATCGTGCCATTGCTTATCCCCGATTCGGCCACATCCTGTGCCACCTGAGAGGTTATATCAATAATATCGCAATTTCCTTTACTCTGAAAGGTGATATCTTTAGTAACTATTTTCATATTCTTGCCTCCTCCTTGAGGGATTGCTTCGCTTCGCTCGCAAAGACAGAGTGCGTGTTCATATTCTTACCTCCTGCCAAAGAATGTCATCCAACTCAAATACCGGCCCATCACGACACACTTGTTTTAATCCCTTTTTAGTGTTGATAGTGCAGGCATAGCAAGCGCCGATACCGCATCCCAGCCTCACCTCTAGAGAAACCTGACATTTTCTTAGCTTAGATTCTTCGCTTCGCTTTTCACCCTCTCCTTTTCCCTCTCCCTTCGAGGGAGAGGGAAGGGTGAGGGACTCTCCCTTCGAGGGAGAGGGGTTAAGGGTGATAGCCATTGCTTTATACATATCTATCGGTCCACAAGCGAACACTTGGTCAGCCCAGTCTAAGGAATCAAGCAGAATATCTGTTGCCATGCCTTTTCGGCCCATGGTGCCATCCTCAGTGACGGGAATAAATTGAACCCCAGTTGGTAAAGATAAGAGATTGCTTCCCCCGAACTTGTTTCGGGGTCGCAATGACGAAAAAGGATAGAGTTCTCTAACCGTACTTGCTCCCTGAATTAAGGATACTGAATGCTGCGATGAAGCATATTGGGCTAAAAAGACAAGAGGAGCAATCCCAATACCTCCAGCCACAAGTAACAAATTCTTTGCCCGGGACGCAATGGTAAATCCCTTACCCAGAGGTCCAAGGATGTCTATTTTGTCGTCGCTATGTTGCTGCGATAGCCAGAAAGTACCTTTTCCCACTACTTTAAATAGAAGCGCGATCTGGGATTCCTTCGATTCGCCCGCAGCAACCTGATGGATGCTAAAGGGGCGACGCAATGTGAAACCTTCGCAGTTCACTGTGATGAACTGCCCCGGATGGCTTATGGAGGCTATGTCTGGTGCCTCAATCCACATAAGGTACATACCGGGCGAGATTTCCACGTTAGAAGTTATAGTGCACAGAGATTGCTTCATAGTAAGTCCTAAACAATATCAAAGTTCAAAGATAAAAAAGCAAAATGACAGAGCAAAAATCAAAAATGAAACATCTTTCCATTTTGAATTGTAATTTTAATTTTTAACTTTTGCTTTTTGATTTTCTTAAGTATTCTCGCAATGGTCGAACGTTAAAAATCTGGCTGCTACCTGTTAATGCTTCTATAGCCACCCGAAAGGTATCTAATGAAGTGAAGCATGGTATCCTTTTCTCCGCAGCAGCACGACGAATCTCAAATCCGTCCTTGAGTGGGATACGCCCTCCCGTAACAGTGTTAACTACTCCATCAACAAAACCATATTGAATAACATCTATGACATTGGGATGCCCCTGACTCAATTTCTTGGTCACCATTTTCACAGGTAGCCCGGCGGATTCGATCATAGCAGCAGTTCCCTCTGTGGCATAAAGAATATAGTTAAGCGAGCATAATTTCTTAATGAGGGGCAAAGACTCAGCTTTATCCCTATCGGCAATGCTCAGCAGCAAGCCACCTTTTTTAGGCAACGCTAGCCCGGCGGCTATGAGCGCCTTAATTAAAGCAGATTCAAAAGTGTAGTCAATGCCGAGGACTTCACCGGTGGATTTCATTTCCGGACCAAGGTAATTATCCACTCCGGTTAACTTCGCCATAGAGAAAACAGAGGCTTTTATGCCCACCAATTTCTGCCTCCGTAATAATCCTCCTTCGTAACCTTGCTCCTTGAGGCTGATGCCAAGCATCACCTTAGTGGCGATTCGCACCACGGGTACACCGGTTACTTTGGAGATAAAGGGTACAGTCCTGCTAGCTCGAGGATTTACCTCAAAGACATAAACCGATGAATACCCATTCTCTCTCACAATCACCATCTGAACATTCATCAGCCCCCGAATCTTTAAAGCAAGCCCGATTCTAGTGGTATAGTCCACTATAGTGCTTACTTCTTCCTCGGTGAGATTAATCCCCGGGTAAATAGCCAAAGCATCGCCGCTATGTACACCAGCCCTTTCTATATGTTCCATTACGCCGGGAATGAATACCCCCTCGCCATCACATATAGCGTCCACCTCTACTTCCTTACCTTGCATATATTTGTCAATAAGGACAGGATGCTGTCTATCTACCTCCAGGGCTAATGTGAGATAGCGGACTAATTCAGCTTCGTTGTACACAATTTCCATAGCTCTGCCACCGAGGACATAGCTAGGACGGACTAGCAGGGGATAGCCCAAAGAGTTAGCAATATTCATAGCCTCGTCAAGTGAAGAGACGCTACCACCTGGCGGCTGAGGGACCCCCAATCTGTCAAGAAAATCTCCGAAGCGGTGGCGGTCTTCGGCTATATCTATGGTATCGGCACTGGAGCCGAGTATGGGCATATTGCTGCGAGCTAAAGATTGTGCCAGGTTGATTGGTGTTTGACCGCCGAGCTGGACAATGGATGGCGGAGCAGAGCCGTCATTACTCTCATTCTCAAGTATATCCCTGATACTCTCTTCATCTAGAGCTTCAAAATAGAGGCGACTACTGGTATCAAAGTCGGTGGAGACTGTCTCGGGATTGGAATTAATCAGGATGCTTTTCACTCCGGCTTCTCGAAGTGCCCAGGCTGAATGGACGCAACAATAGTCGAACTCGATTCCCTGTCCAATACGTATAGGACCACTGCCAATAACCACAGCTTTTTTACCTTCGAGTGCAAGGGCTTCGTTCTCCGTTTCATAAGTGCTATAGAAATAGGGCGTTTCAGCATCAAATTCGGCAGCACAAGTATCCACCATCTTATACACAGGACGAATTTGCCACTCATGGCGAATTTGTCTGACTTGCTCTGGCAGTCTGTCAGCTAAAGTGCCTACTTGTTCGTCATTGAAGCCCAGCCTTTTAGCTTGCCATAAAAGTTCTCGCGTGAGAGACTCGGAGAGGAGTCGTTTTTCCATAGCAACAATGTTTTGTAGTTTGAAAATAAACCACGGGTCTATACCAGTGCACTGCGAAAGCCACTCTACGCTGGCTCCTTTTCTCAATGCTGCCATAATTGCCCAGAGCCTTAGATCATTGGGATGAAGTGGCAAACCCTGAATCAAGTTCAGGGCAAGTTCTTTATCTTTCCAAGTATGGTCTTCCCAGAGGAGAGTGCGCTTACCAAACTCTAAGGAGCGAACTGCCTTTTGTAAGGCAGCTTCGAAACATCTATCAATTGCCATTGCCTCGCCAGTTGCTTTCATTTGCGTGCCAATGGTGCGGTCACCCAGGGCAAACTTATCGAAAGGCCAGCGGGGAATCTTAACCACACAATAGTCCAGAGCCGGCTCGAAAAATGCCAGTGTTTTGCCGGTAACTCTGTTGGGTATTTCGTCAAGTCTTTTACCAATAGCTATCTTGGCAGCCAGTCGGGCGATGGGATATCCTGTAGCTTTGCTAGCCAGAGCTGAACTGCGGCTGACGCGGGGATTAACCTCTATAACATAATACTGACTTTTAGTGACTCCTTTTTGGTCAGGAGCCCATTTCTCTGCCACTAAAGGGTGAGGGGTAAGAGCAAACTGTATATTACAACCGCCTTCGATACCAAGAGCTCTTATGATTCTCAGGCTGGCTGAGCGCAGCATCTGGTATTCTTTATCGGTGAGCGTCTGACTGGGGGCTACCACAATGCTATCGCCAGTATGCACACCCATAGGGTCGACATTTTCCATATTGCAGATAGTAATACAGTTATCGGCGGCATCCCGCATAACTTCGTATTCAATTTCCTTCCAGCCCAGGACACATTGTTCCACTAAAACTTCACGACTCATGCTGCTGTCAAGCCCATTAGCAACAATGGTTTCCAGTTCTTCCATAGTATAAGCAATACCGCCACCTGTTCCGCCTAAAGTATAAGAAGGACGGATAATTAGAGGTAGACCAATGGATTTCACCAACGCCCTCGCTTCCTCCACTGAGTTTACCGTAGCGCTCTGTGGTACAGGTTCGCTAATATCAATAAGAAGCTTCTTAAATAGAGACCTTTCCTCAGCCTTCTTAATCGTTTCTACAGGTGTTCCCAGTAACCTGACATTATATTTATTAAGTATGCCGGCATCGGCTAATTCCACCGCCAAGTTGAGTCCCGTTTGTCCTCCCATGGTGGGCAGCAAACCATCAGGACGCTCTCTCTCAATTATGCGAGACAAGACTTCGGCAGTGAGAGGTTCAATATAGACGATGTCGGCGATGCCTTCGTCAGTCATGATAGTCGCTGGATTGGAGTTCACCAAAACCGTGGTAACGCCTTCTTCCCGCAGGGCCCGGCATGCCTGAGTTCCAGAATAATCGAACTCCGCCGCCTGCCCGATTATTATGGGACCCGAGCCTATGACTAAGACTTTAGATATTTTGGACATTTATATTTCCTCAATAAAGTTCATTAATGTAACCAATACAAAGGATTTGCCCATAGTCCCCATCTAGCTGAGTATCCCCCATTTCTCTTCACTACCGAATTCCGCCTTTAAGGACTCATCGGCTGGCAAGGTTTCGATATCTAAAAATAGCCTAATCATTGCTCCTCAGCTTCAATCTTCTGACAAAGGGATAAAACTGCATTTTCAAATTTATCTAGATTAGATGGCTCAATAAGAGCTTTCACCTTTATTGAAGGGAACGTACCTCTGGTTACAGCGTCTCCCGGGATGTTAATATTTGGTATCCCGTTTAGCTCTGCTCTAAAAAGTTCAAGGGTTTCTTTACTGACCCTGTTCCACATCACTCCGAAATTGAGCCAAATTTCACCATCAGAGAGAAGTGTAAAAATGGAAATCCTTGCTTCATTCTTAAATCTAACGAAGGTAAATGAGCCCCTAGTCTTTCCTCTTCCCCACTCAGCTGTGCCATTGCTCTTGGCAAACTCCAGCAACCTCTTAATGGTCTCTGCCACATCCTTTTCACATTCTTCCACCTTCTTAAGGAATTTTGGTTCAGTCCAGATTTCCATTGGTGGTGTTGGAGGTTTGACAGGACCAAACAGGGTTGGAATCAAAACCTTCCTCGTTTTGCTTTCCTCAAAGTTCTTCACCGAAAGTAAAAGAATATCAAAGTTGCTATTCTTATTAAGGAAAGTGATTGTTGCCCTCAGCGGCTCTACAAGCTCATCCACCGCTATTAAGAGCCGCATCTTGCCACTTCGGAGGTTCCGCTCAATACTATTGCTGAAATTCTCGGCGGAAAATTCGCCCTCAGCTTCAGGAGAGATGCCACTCAGTTTTTGAATTGCTTCATATAGGGATAAATTTTTGTATTTCTGGGGTGCCCTCTCCGATTTCAGATAGGCATTAGCTACCTCATAGACCTTATCCGCAGTCCAGCCACAGATATATGAGGCGTATTCAATTATTTGACCTACAACTGTGCGGCGTGCCTCTGGATTTTTAGCCAGCTTGGTTTCTACTATTGTTAGAAGACCATCTTCATCGATAAAGAGTAAGTCTATGGCGCCTGAAGGAATGCCAACCTCTCTCCCGATACATAAGAGGTCAGGAACTCCCTCTACTATTTCCCCTAACGGAATTAAGGATGGATAGTTCTCCAGATAATCCTGCAACTTGCCCTCCAAGGTGAATTTAGTTTTGTCTAAAAGTGTTGCTTTATCTCCTTCAATAACTAATATCTTTGCCATCCTAGCTGTTCTCCTTTACTTCAAGCATAGAAACCTGTCCAAAATTGAACTGTCGCTCCCTTCTTAAGAATAAATAATCACAGTAACCAACGAGATAAAACAAGGAATCTCGATCAGGTAGAATAGTATGCTGGGCACGTGCAATACATCCTCCCATCCTTTCCTACCCTGACCTCATACTTCCCTACTTTTTCTAACACTGTCATTTCATCCCTCCTTGTATCTTAATTCCTACTTCCCACCAACTATCCTTCGGCCACGGATTCCAATGCTCCTCAGCATATAATACCTCGGCTTTCACCCCTATTTTCTCCAGCGCCTTCACTACTTTCTCAGCTATCTTTTCCGCATCCCTTCCGAACTTATAAAGGAATATCCTCTTCACCATCCAAGTCCCATCCCTATGCTTCACTACCGTATCCATCCCAACGTTCCCCAATGCTTCTCTGAGCTCTCCATCTCTCCTTTTCATTTCACCTTTACCATCTCCGGAAATCTCTCAAATAAATCTACACGGTTACCGTGTCTATTTCTACACGGCCCACTTCCTCAGGGACTGACTCACCTGCCTTTTGTAGTCCTTCAATGAAACCTTCTATTGCTTCTTTAGCTCTTTCCATGGCTTCCTCTTTGTTTCGCCCATAGGTAATGCACCCAGGTAAAGCTGGCACTCTAACTGTATAGCCCTCCTCAGGGTAATTTGGTTCCAGAATTATAGTGTATTTTTTAGCCACTTCTTATTTTCGCTTGCTCTAAGAAAACCCTAAATCCTCTGGTAAATCAGACAATCTCCTTACCCATGGTTTTTGAACTAAATAACCCTTATTTTTCAACTCATCCATCACATATACAATCATGCCAAGTTCATCAATTTCCCTTGCTTTACCTTCAGGCAAACTCTCATCTAGAGTTAACAGAAAAACTCTCCAACTTGGTTTCCGCTCTGGGATAGTTTGTTT
>MNYE01000030.1:7143-7513 GCA_001873005.1 Dehalococcoidia bacterium CG2_30_46_9 | reverse complement strand
TACTGCTGATTTCTGGAAGGAGGTAGAGGAGGGGCTAAAAAACATGGTCTCTAAAGAGGGAAAGCTGGTGATCAATAAACTGGCCAATACCGTCTTAGTCACCGATTTTTCCATTAATCTGAAGAGAATCGCCGAGTTTTTGGAGAGGATAGAAGGTTCTGTCCAGAGACAGGTGATGATTCAGGCCAAGATAGTGGAAGTATCACTTTCCGACCAGTACAAGATGGGTCTGGATTGGAGTGCCATCTCCAAAATGGGTAGTCTTCGTGGAGCCCTTTCGGGAGGTATGAGTTTCGCTCAATCCCTAAGTACGGGGACAGGGGTCTTTCAATTTGGCGTCTCAAGTCAGGATTTTACGGCCCTGCTTGAT
>MNYE01000030.1:0-7041 GCA_001873005.1 Dehalococcoidia bacterium CG2_30_46_9 | reverse complement strand
TTCGAACCGCAGTACGATGTGGTTACCACTACCGATCCCCTCACCGGGAAGATTAAAGATAGCCAATCCGTCCTCTCCTCGGTTGAACCTAAAACAGTCACCATAGGAATAGTCTTAGATGTAACCCCCCAGATTAGTCCTGATGGTTATATCACGATGAATATTCATCCCAGCGTTACTGAACTTGTAAAGGTTGAAGAATTCAGGGTTAAAGGTGAGGTATACGCTACCGTACCAGTGATTGATATAAGGGAGACAGACACAGTGGTAAGGGCAAACGATGGACAGACCATCGTTATTGCCGGGATGATGCAGGATAAAAAAAAGGAGGTTAAAACCAGAGTCCCCTTTCTGGGAGATATCCCTGTTTTTGGGAACCTTTTTAGCAGGACGGAAGAGGAAATACAGAAAACAGAGCTGGTGATCCTGCTTACTCCCACAATTCTTGTGGGAAAGAGGATAGAGGATCTTTCCCGGGAGGAGCTCAGGAGGTTGGAGGAAATTAAAAGGGGATACTGGGAGCGGTAGGAATGAGAAATGTATGAAGATTTTTATGGCCTGAGGGAAAAACCGTTTAACCTGACCCCTGATCCGAGGTTTCTCTTTTTGAGTGAGAGCCACAGGGTAGCATTAGAACACCTTCTCTACGGGATAACGCACAAAGAAGGGTTTATGCTGATCACCGGCGACGTGGGGACCGGCAAGACTACTCTATGCCGCTTCCTGTTGGAAAGGTTGGAACAGGGTACGGAAACTGCCCTGATATTGAATCCCCAGATTTCCGAAGAAGAGCTTCTCTCCGGCATACTTTCCGAGTTTGGCATAACCTCCTCCGAAATAGGCAAGAAAGGAATGGTTGATAGACTAAACCAGTTTTTGCTCGAAAAGCTTGCCTCTAACAGGAAAGTGGCAGTGATCATTGATGAGGCCCAAAACCTTTCTCTTTCCGTCCTGGAACAGATAAGGTTGCTATCCAACTTAGAGACCGAAAAGGAAAAACTACTCCAGATTATGTTGGTTGGCCAACCAGAACTCCAGGAGAAGCTGAAACTCCCTGTTCTGAGGCAATTAAACCAGAGGATATCCATCAGGTGCCACTTGCGTCCCTTGGGTAAGAATGAAACCCAAAAATATATTGAACATCGGTTGATGATAGCCGGTTCAAAAGGAGACATTACCTTCTCCAAAAGGGCTATTTCTTTAATATTCAAGCGTTCTAAAGGCATCCCCCGGCTTATCAACCTTATATCCGATAGGGCTTTGCTTGGAGGGTACAGTAAACAGACTAATCACATTACTCCTGAGATTGTTAAGAGTGCAATAGAGAGCCTGGGAGGGGAAGAGGTTTTTCCTTCCGGGTTTCCCCTCCTTAAAAGGTTGGTCTGGCCTGTCCTTGCCCTTCTCCTTTTTTTAACTCTCCTCGTAATCCTTTCGGGAAAGCTTCCCTGGTGAAGATGCTGCCAGTGACGTGTTGAAAGAATTAGAAAAAAAGGGGGCATTAAAAGAGTTTCCCGAAGCAGCGGTAGTGGAAAATGAGCGTCATCCTTGAGGCGTTGAAAAGGGTCCAAAAGGCAAGGACGGACAAGATCGAAAGGGATAGGGGGTTTAAAATAACCACCATTCTATCTCCGGTAGATGTTGCAAAGAAGAGAAGGTTTTTTCTTTTTAAAACCCTATCCCTTGTAGGAATAGGGGGTGGGTTAATTTTTTTCCTTGTTACCGTATTACTTTTGTCACCAAAGACGCCAGTAAGAGAGGAGGTAAGATACAACGACCAGGAGAATATAGAGACCCCGAGGATAGTCAAGTCAGATACCGCCAGCGAGAGAAAAGCTCAACCTAAGATGGAGTTACAGAAGCCTGAACCCCCCAAAAGGCAGCCAGAGTTAAAGACTTACGTCAAAATATCGCCTCCCCCCGGAGAGTCTCTCGAGGAACCGGATGCGAAAAAAGATAAACCTCCTAAACAGATGCCCATCGAGCTCAATCCTCCCCAATCGTCCACCTATCATTTTAACCTGGGTGTTTTCTATCAAGGGGAGGGCAAGCTAAAAGAGGCTAAGGAAGAATACGGAAAGGTTCTTTCCCTTGCCCCTTCGCATGTGGAAGCCCACAATAACTTGGGGGTAGTGTACAAAGATCTGGGGAAATTGGATATGGCCATAGCAAAATATCGGAAGGCCATAACGCTCGATCCTCAATACAGGAAAGCCCGTAGTAATCTGGCAACCGCCCTTTATCTCAAGGGTGATTTAGAGTCTGCTATCTCGGAGTCCAGATTGGCTATTGTTCTCGATCCCAATGATCTGGAAGGCTATAACATCCTCGGATTGATCTATAAAAAGCAGAATAAAACCCAAGAGGCGATAGAGGTGTTTCGCAAGGCCCTGGCTATTGACCCAGGGCATCCTCAAACCCATTATAATCTGGCTATCCTGCTGGAAAAGCTTGGAAACATTCCAGGGGCTATATTTCACTATCAAAAGTTCGTTGACCTCTCCAGAGCAAGAGAAGATAATCAAGAGATGGTAGGAAAGGTTGTGAAGCATTTGGAACGATTATCTTCTTCTTAATCTCTCTTGTACTGCGACCCAAAAGTCAAGACACTTTTCTGAGATTCATGAAATTGGGTCAGGATGGCTTTAATGACTTCCCCCTTTTCGATGAAGCTGATGATCCGTGGATTTTTATTACTGGTCACTCTCACTCCCATCCTCTTTTTACCCCAGGTTTTGGACCTATACACCCTTCCAAAGGAGTGTTTCATACGTCTTATTATATCCTTTCTTATGGCAGCTTGGGCCTTTGGAAACATTTCCCCAAGAAAATCAGGTTTTTATTTCTCCCCTCTGGGGCTTCCCATCCTACTTTACTTCTTGGCCCTTCTTTTCTCGCTCATCCACACCATAAATCCCTATACGGGCGTCTATGAGGTTTTTCGCCAGCTAACCTATATCCTTCTCTTCTTTTTGGTCATAAACCACGTGAAAGATGAGAAGGATATCTCAAATATCTGCGGGGCAGCCGTGGCAGGCGGCCTGGTAGTCTCAATTCTCGGTATCTTCCAGTACTTTACCTCATTCAATCCAGATTGGCTCTATCAGGTAGCCAGGCCTTCGGCTACTTTCGGCAACAAAAATATGGCCGCTGAGTATGTCATCATGGTAATCCCCCTTTCTATTGCCCTTTTCCTCCGGGCCAAAGATGAGAGACTAAGGCTTTTATGGGCTGTGGCCACCATTGAGATGGTGGCCTATGTGGTCTATGCCCATTCCAGGGGGGCCTGGTTGGGCTTGACCCTTGGTGGGTTAGTTACACTGTTGATTCA
Organism: Dehalococcoidia bacterium CG2_30_46_9; assembly: GCA_001873005.1. Lineage (GTDB taxonomy): Bacteria > Chloroflexota > Dehalococcoidia > GIF9 > AB-539-J10 > CG2-30-46-9. The sequence goes on along the minus strand of MNYE01000030.1, from coordinate 3,713 downwards.
GGCACAGAGGCACAAAGGCACAGAGGCACAAAGGGTAAAAGAAGTCTGTGCCTCCGTGTATCTGCGCCTCCGCTACCCTTCCTGGAGGACATCACTTCTGATCTTTCTTTTATCCATCCACATCGTCTTTCCCTATATTTTACCTATGCCCACAAAGCTTGAAGTCAATTATAGTGAAAGGGTGGCCTCGGCAGCAGACCCTGGCAGTTCAAGCGCGAGTGCGCGCCTCGCTGTCTGGGCCAATACCATAGATATGGTCAGGGATCATCCAGCCGGTGTTGGCATCAACAACTGGAAGGCGGTCTATCCAAAATATAGTCGTTCCCGGGTAATAGATGAGGTTACAAGCAGTGAAACACATTTCGAGGAGGCCCACAATGACTACCTCCAGATGATGGCCGAGATAGGGATTATCGGATTTGCCTTTTATTTATGGATCCTTGTTGCACTTGTGAGGATGTGCTGGAAGTCCTCTGATGCTGAATATTCGCCATTTTTCCTCTGGTGCATTGTTGGGGCTATGACCACGTCTTTCTTCAGCTTTCCTTTGCAGATGCCTGTTACGTCTCTTTTCTTCTGGCTCATTGCCGGGCTGATTGTTGTAAGAAGGGTAGCTTCCTCAGGAAGAGGGGAGATGATTCATGGGGGAGGGTTATTTAACCTATCCTTTCTCGGATTCTCAGTTATCTGGTTAATTTTAATGGTGGGTTTATCCTATTTTCAGACCTTCTCTGATTATTATTTACATCAGGCCAATATCTTGCGAGCAAAGGATAGAGCTGAGGATGCGGTGAAGGCGTATAGCCGGGCGATAAAGCTCAACCCTTTTTCCTATTGGGCCTATTTTGGGCGTGGGAAGGGGCATTATGAACTTAATGACTTTGCCGCATCTGCGAGGGATAATCTTTATGCGCTCAGGTTTTATCCCCACGATATTAATGCCCATGGCAACCTTGGCCTCGCCTATGCTGAGCAGGGCCTCTTTAACCTTGCCGAGAAGGAGTACAGGGAAACTCTGAGACTCTATCCGGAAGATGGACGAGCGCGTTACAGGTTAAAAGAGCTTGAGCAAAAAAGGACTTCTTATCTTAAGGCAAAAATCGCCTATGAGAAATCGCAAGCTTCATCCCCGGACTCAGCCAAAACCTACAACTACAGGGGACATTTATACTTTCTTACGGGATTATATGATGAGGCAATAGCCTGGTACAAAAAAGCCATTAATAAAGACCACCAGCATGCGGAAGCTCATAATAATCTTGCAAATGCTTATTATAAGAAGGGACTCGTTGATTTAGCAATAGAGGAACATGAAAAGGCAATCAAGATAAATCCGTGTTTCGTTCAGGCATACAGGGAACTGGGTAAGAGTTATGAAGAGAAAGGGCTATTTAAGGGGGCCCTCGGGGCGTATTTAGGGGCCTTGAAGCTCAAGCCAAATGATGCCGATATCCATTTCGACCTGGGAGGGTTCTATTTGACTCGTTTGTACGATAAAAACCGGGCCATTTTTCATTTAAAGAAAAGCCTTGAACTGAACCCCGACCATCCGAGGGCCGAGCAAATAAGGAATGTCATCAAAATCCTTACCTTTTCTTAAGGTCAGGAGTTTTCCCTGGCCCCTTTTCTTTTTTGCGGTACGCTCTCCATACAACCTCAGCCAGCCGATCACAAGCGGAATGACCAGGAGGGCGGGCAGGAGCCGCCGGGCCATGGCCGCGCGCCCAGGACCATTCCTGCCCCGTTTGCAGCTCGACCAGATAAGACGCCACCGTCAGCCCGGCTTCGACAGTGATAGGCACATTTCGGCTTTGGAATCAGTGTAACCCCTTGAAATCTCGATGCCAGGCATTTGGAAAACTTGAAAACGCCGGAGACCGGGTAGCCCTGATTTTGTTCCCTTCCCTGGAGTTTTACGTAAGTTTATTCGGCATCCTCAAAAGAGGAGCCGTCGGCATTCCCTGCCTCCCCCTCTTTGGTCCGGAAGCGATTGAATACCGGCTCACCAGAGCCGAGGCAAAAATGGCCATAGTAACCGAAGAAAAGAAAAACCTGATCGACAAAAATATGGTGCCTCACGTAATCAGCGATAAAGAACTCTTAAAACTGATTCAAAACGAAAGCGCCAGCTATAAAATCAACACTTCAGCCAAGACCCTGGCCATGATCCAGTTCTCCAGCGGAACCACCGGCGCACCCAAACCAGTGTATTACAACCATGAAGCTGCAGCGCTGACTACTGTTAATGCAAGACTTTGCGTAAACTTGCGCGAAGATGACAGGTACTTCTGTACGTCATCTCCGGCGTGGGGTTGCGGAATCTGGTATGGTTCGGTAGCGCCACTCACCTTTGGAACCGCCATAGGAGCATACTCCGGAAAATTTGATCCGGAAACCCTCCTCAAAGCACTGGAGCATTTTGAAATTACGAATATGTCCGCCGCACCCCTAGTCTACCGCATGTTGAGGAACTGCGGCAAAATTGATACTTTCTCTACGATCGGAAGCTTCTTGCCGATCTGAGCCGCTGCGCCTGGGACTCTCTGAAGATATTTCTTCAGGATGGTGGAACACGGAACACACATCGTACCCCCCTGGTATCTATAAAGATACTTGGTAAGAGTGGGATGGCGGAAATCGTTTCTTGGTTCAATGAGTTTAAATACCTGGGCCTCCTATCGGCAGGAGTGATAATTGCGTGTAGGTCCATTGATTTATGGAACTCTGGAGACGATCTCCGGCGGCTATCTCTATGATCGTAAGTTGGTGGAGTACCTGCGCCGCCAGGGAGATGATGTGAGCATCATCTCTCTGCCCTGGCGCAATTACATCCGCCATTTAGGGGACAATCTTTCGCTTTCCCTACTCCATCGGTTGGAGCAGCTTCCTCTGGACGTCCTATTTCAGGATGAACTGAATCACCCTTTGTTCTTCCTGCTCAACCGGTTGCTGCGAGCACGGGTCGGTTATCCTATTGTTTCGATTGTCCATCATCTGCGTAGCAATGAGGCGCCTCATGCCTGGCAGAACAGGTTCTATCGCTGGGTGGAGCGTCGCTATCTGTTGACTGTGGACGGCTTTGTGTTCAACAGCCGGACGACACGCCATGCGGTAGAAAGCCTGAGGGGGGGGGAGAGCGGCCTGCGGTCATGGCTTATGCTGCGGCAGCCCGGCGCCACGCCCAGGTTGAAAGCGGCGAGATCGTTTGTATTATCCATCAACTGGACTTTTGAGAAACTCCAAACCGACCTTAAAACAGGAGGAAGTGAATAGATGGCTAAAGAACTCTACCCTGCATGCGCCAGATGTACCAAAATGGTGTGTCATCCTGCAATAAGAGCCGATGAGACGCCTCCCTTTGACGAGATGCCCCCTTTCTGCCCTATGAGGCTGCACGCCGAGCTTATTGAAAAAACTGTCATGGAATATGATAAACCGGAGGTGGAGGAATTTGCGCGCCTGGCATCTGTCCAGGAATTTGAATGTTATGAGTGGGCTGAAGAGGGTTTAAGAACCAAGATTCCACGAATTGAAGAGACGATTCAGTTTGCTGACAAGTGTGGTTATTACAGGTTAGGCATCGCCTTTTGCACCGGCTTAAGGAATGAAGCACGAATGCTCACCGACATTTTAGAAAATAAAGGATTTCAGGTTGTGTCTGTTTGTTGTAAGGCAGGAGCCACGGCTAAAGAAAGGATTGGCATAAAACCGGA